>NZ_JBHWLC010000023.1:99291-115587 GCF_042730635.1 Streptomyces sp. NPDC059917 | reverse complement strand
GCATCGGGGGCTGCGCCGGGGGCGCGGGCACCCGCCGGAACGACAGACCGGGCGGGGCCGCGGGGGCGGCGGGCCGGGCGCCCGGGGACAGCGGTCCGGCGGGTGCGCCGCACCGGGCCGCGGTGGCCAGGTCCTCGGGCGAGGTGGTGGCCTCGCCGTTCCCGACGAAGCAGTTCCCGGCGGCGGTCGGCGCGGTCAGGACGAGGTCGGTGCCGTTGCCGTTGGCCCGGTTGGCGCCGGTCCTGTTCCCGGTGACGGGGTAGCCGAGGACGTCGGTGAGCAGGACGCCCGCGTGCCGGTTGCCGGTGATCAGGTTGCGTTCCAGGACGTTGTCGCGGCCGCCGCCGATGCCGATCCCGATGCCGAAGCCGCCGTCCGCCTGTTCCGGGCTGGCCGCGTCGTTGTTGTCGGTGAGCGCGTTCCCGGCGAAGACGGCGCCGTGCTGCGGGGCGAGGGACTCCAGGTCGTTGGAGTTCACGGCCGCCCCGACGCGGTTGCGCCGGGAGCGGTTGCCCAGGAAGTACAGGTCCTGCGAGGCGTTGGTGACTTCGAGTCCGACCGCGTTGTGCTCGACGGTGTTGTCGCGGACGACGGTGCGGCAGGGCGAGCACTGGCCGACGTAGATCCCCGAGTCCGCGTGTCCGGAGGCGTAGGAGTGCTCGATGACGCCGTCGCTCGCGTCGAAGGCGTAGATCCCGTAGAGGGCGTTGTTGTGCGCGGTGACGTACGCGGCGCGAAAGCCGCGCAGCGGCGGGTGGACGCGGGTGTCCAGCCGCTCGTAGTGCCTGCCGCCACCGGCGCCGCTCTGGCGGGCGGTGTCGGTGACTCCGGTGATCAACAGGCCGTTCGCCAGGTGGTTCCTGACGGTCAGGTTCTCGACGGCGGAGCCCGCGCCCGTCACCGTGATCCCGTTGGCGCGCCGGAACTCGCCGTCGATCACCGTGCCGGTCCGGTCGGCTCCCCGCAGGACGACGCGGGGCGTGGAGAGGGTGACGCTCTCGTGGTAGACGCCCGGGGCGACCAGGACCAGATCGCCGGGGCGGGCCCGGTCCACGGCCTGCTGGAGGGTCGGGAAGCGGGCCGGGACGCGCAGGACGCGCGGGGTGCCGGGGCCGGGGTCGCCGGGGGCGTCGTCGGTGGGCGCGGTGCAGGCGGCGGCCCCCGCCAGGACGGTCACGGCGGTGGCGGTGGCGAGGAGGAGGGCACGGAGGCGGGATCGCATGGGAAGAGGTGTATCGTCCCGGATGCCCAGGACGCCATTTCCACCCATTTGTCAGATAACTCGGGGGTGCGGTCGTGGTCTTGCCCAGTCGTCGCGGCGTGGTCGGCGCGGTGGGCGCCGCCGGTCTCGTCGGTATGTCCGCGCTCGCGCCGGGCGGGTGCGGACCCGCCCCCACCACCCCCCGCGCCTCCCCCTCCCCCGCATCCGGTCCCGGCCCGGCCCGCGCCGTCCCCGGCCGACAGCGCGGGATCGTCGACCCCCAGCCCCGGCACGTGCTGCTGCTCGCCTACGACGCCGCGCCCGGCTCCCGCACCACGGCCGCCGTCGACACCGCTGCCGCCCGCTGGGTGCGGCTCTTCGCGCGCGAGGGCGTGAACACCGGCCCCTCGCGCACCGCCACGGTCGCCTTCGGCCCGCGCCCGTACGCTCCCGGCGGCGCCCCGGCGCCACCGCAGCCGCTGCGCCTGCCCGCCTTCGCGGGCGATCGCCTCGACCCGGAGGCGGGCGGCGGGGACGTACTGGTCCAACTCTGCGCCCCCACCGCCGAGGAGTGCGCGCGGCTGGGCCGGGCCGTGGACGGGGCGGCGGGTCCCGGCCTGCGGTCGCGCTGGCGCCAGGCGGGTACCGTCCCTGCGGCCGCGGCCGGCGAGGCCCCGCGCAACCTCCTCGGCTTCAAGGACGGCACCGCGAACCCGGACGCCCGCGAGGCCGAGCGCTCCGTGTGGATCACCCGGGGGGCGTACGAGGGCGGCTGCTACCTGGTCCTGCGCCGGATCCGGCTCAAGGTCACGGAGTTCCTGGAGCTGCCGGTCGCCCGGCAGGAGCAGGTGATCGGGCGTCGCCGGGAGAGCGGGGGGCCGCTGGGCGGCGGACCGGAACGCCAGGAGGTCGACCTGTTCGCGAAGACTCCCGAGGGGCGGTACGTGCTGCCGGCCAACTCCCATGTCCGGCTCGCGCACCCGCGCTACGACGCGGGGGCCCGGATGCTGCGCCGCGGGTACGCGTACGACAACGGGGCGGAGGACCGGGGCCTGTTGTTCCTCGCCTACCTCAACGACCCGCGGCTCTTCGCGCGCGTCCAACGGCGGCTGGCCGCGGCCGACGCCCTCGGGGCCTTCACCGAGACCTTCGGGTCGGGGCTCTACTTCGTTCCCCCGGCGGGACGGCTTCCGGACGCGGGGTGAGGTGACGCGCCTGACCCCCGGCCGCGGACGGCCGGGGGTCAGGTGTCGGGGGTCGGGTGTCAGGCGGCGGGTGTCAGGCGCCCGGGGGGCGCTTCGGGTGCTTGCCGCCCTTGCCCTTGCCCTTGTCCGGCTCGCCCCGCTCGTTGGTGAGCGTGAGCCGGATCCCGGTCCCGGCGTTGTCGACGGTCAGCGTGTGCGGGCCGCTGACCGGGCGCTCCGGGAGCCGGTAGCCCTCGGGGACCGCGGTCTCGCGCAGGTAGTAGGTGCCCAGCGCGAGCCCGGCGAAGCCGCAGTGCCCCGCGGCGTCGGTCGCACAGGCCGGGCCCGCCTTGGTGTCCGCGGGGGTGCCCGACGTCTGCAGACCGGGCCGGCCGTTGGTCTCCTGCCACAGCTCGAAGACGGCGCCGCGCAGCGGGCGCCCGGTGGTGGCGTCCTTCTTGAGGACCTCGATCCCGCCGAGTACGGCCTGGTTGGTGAGGGTCACGCGCAGCGCCTGGTCGGAGGCCTGCGCCGTCAGCACGTGCGGACCGCTGACGGCCGGGTCGGGCAGCCGGTAGCCGTGCGGGGCGGCGGTCTCCTGCCAGTAGTAGCCGCCCAGGGGCAGCCCCGTACGGGTACACAGACCGTCGCCGCCGGTGGTGCAGGCGGCGCCCACGCGGTCGTCCGCGTCGGCGCCCTCCGTCTGCAGGCCGGGGCGGCCGTTGGTCTCGCGCCACAGCTGGAACACGGCGCCCGCCAGTGGGCGGTTGGTCCCGTGGTCGGTCTTCAGGACGCTGATCGCGCCGGTGCGCGGTGCGTTGTCGACGGTGACGACGAGGCCCCGCTCCGCGTTCTGGACGGTCAGTTCGTGCGGTCCGCTGACCGGCCGTGCGGGGAGGACGTATCCGGGAGGCGCCTGGGTCTCCTGCCAGTAGTACGAGCCCAGGGGCAGCTTCTCGGTCCGGCACACCCCGTCGGCGCCCGTGGTGCAGGGGCCGCCGACCGCGGTGTCGGCGTCGGTGTCGCCGCTCTGCAGGCCGGGGCGGCCGTTGGTCTCGCGCCAGAGCTGGAACACGGCGCCCGCCAGTGGGCGGTTGGTACCGGCGTCGTGCTTGGCGACGCTCACCGAGCCGGTCGGCGGGATGTAGTAGCCCGCGTCGTGCGTGTGGTCGTTGGCGCCCGCGCGGCCGGTGCGCAGGGAGGCGGTCTGGGTGGCGGGGTCGGGGTCGGAGTCCACCGACCGGTCGGGGCCGCGCTCCTTGGCCGTCGGCACCAGGTCGGCGGGGGCGGGCTGCTCCGGGATGCCGCCGGTCTCGGCCGTCTTCACGTCGAAGGTGATCTGGTAGTCCGTGTGCGGCTCGACCTGGAAGTAGTACTCGCCCCGCCCGTTGGTCCGGGTGGTGCCGAGGACCGTTCCGGCCTTGTCCTTGAGGGTCACCGTGGCGCCGGGGATGGGCTCCTCGGTGGGGCCCTGGATCCCGTCGCGGTCGCGGTCGAACCAGACGCGGTTGCCGATCTGCACCGGCGCCTCGTCACAGAGCAGTTCCAGGTCGCCGAGGCCGTTCGCCTTGCCGAAGGAGCCGGTGCCGCCGTCGACCTGGTAGTCGTCCGAGCCCGCTCCGGTGGTGTTGTCGAACTTGCGCACCCCGCCGGAGAAGATGGTCAGCGGGTCGACGATCGTGGAGACCGTCTTAGTGAAGCGCGGTGCGAACGCGAGGCCGCCCTGGAGCGATTCGGCGAGCTGGCCCAGCGTGGAGTCGTCGTAGTAGTACTCCTTGACGCCGTCCTGCTGGGGCGGCGCGGCGCCGGACTTGAAGTGGTCGGGGCAGGCGTCGGACTCGCTGTCCCAGACCCATCCGGTGACCGTCCTGCACACGCGGGTGATGTCGCCCATCGCGGGGAAGAGGGAGCGCCGCACGGTGTCGTTGGTGCTGCCTTCCGGCGGCAGGGCCTCGTAACCGGCCTGGTCGCCGAGCCGGTCCCGGAAGCCCAGGACCATCGATCCGTCGCGGTCGAAGACGATGTCGGAGAGCAGCGGCTGCGGGAAGTTGGCCTGCTTGAACCAGGCGTACGGGTCCCAGGTGGGCAGCCAGTGGCGCCAGTGGGTGTCGCCCAGGGTGGCGGCGTAGCCCATGCCGCGCTCGGCGCCCAGCCCGTGCTCGATCACCTTCTCGAAGGCGGTGCCGTTCAGCTTGAGCACGAAGGCCCGCAGGTCCTCGTCCTTCTGCGAGGTCTCGGCGCTGCAGGTGCCGCCCACGTACACGGCTCCGTCGTGCGCGCCGAGTCCGTACGGGCGCCAGTCCGCCGCTCCCCCGGGGCAGCCCGGGTCGGGGATGGGGATGACCTGGCGGGGCGCGGCGGGCGCCCTGCCCGGACCGGCGCCGTCCGTGTCGTAGACGTACAGGCTCTTGGCCTTGAGGCCGACGGCGTAGAGGGTGCGGCCGTCGTCGGCCAGGTCGAGGTCGCCGAGGCCCTCCTTGCCGACCGCGTTGTTGATCTCCATGGTGTCGCGGGTGAGGTCGGCCGAGTGCTCGGCGTCCCCCGCGTCGGGGACGGTCGCGAAGAGCGAGGTCTTCTTGCTGCCCCGGTCGACGACGTAGATCCCGCCCGGGCCCGCGGGTCCGTAGGGCATCAGCCGCTTGGTCAGCGCACCGGTGAACAGCTGGTCGGTGTCCCGCCGGTGGGCGAGGCCGTAGGTGGCGCCGATGTCCTCGAACGTCGTCTCGTCGGCCGGCGCCGGGGAGTCGCCCGTGCGGTCGTAGGGCCACGAGACCAGGGCCCGGGTGCCGACTTGGCCCGGCGCGCTCTGGTGGTGGCAGGGGGTGGCGAGGTCCGGGTTGGCCTGGCAGTAGTCGGCGGGGTTGTGCACGCCCGTGACCACGGTGGCGTCGCCGTTCGTCACGTCGACGAACTCCACGAGGGAGGACAGGGCGGGCGCGGGGCCGCCCGCCTGCGCGGGCCGCAGGTACGGCTTGGCGGCCGGGACGACGGCCTCGACCCGGTAGCGGCCGCCGCTCAGGCCGAGGGCGCCCGGGGCCAGCACCACCTTGCCGTCGGCGCCGGTGACGCCGCGGCCGGTCCGGCCCGAGGCGTCGGTGAGCGTCACGGGGATGCCCGGTTCGCCGACCTCCAGGGCCGGGGTCCAGCTGCCGTCCGAGTCGACGTCGCGGACGACGGTCACCGTGACCGAGCCCTCCGCCCGGGCGGCCGGACCCGCGAAGGCGGGTGGCGGCGCCGCGAGGGCGGGGAGCGCGACGAGCACGGCCAGACCTCCCCACCACCGCCGGGCCCCGCGACCGGGGACTCTCAGGGGAACGCTCATGTGCCTCATTTCCGAGATCCACTGACTGTGGGCACAGGATGCGTTCCCGGGGGCTGATTGCCCGTCAGCCGTGCTGGGCGGACACTCCCTTGCCGCACGCGAGCACCCGAACGTCCGTGCCGTCGCGCGGCGCGGGCACGGGCCAGCTCACGGTGGTCTCGTCGGGGCGGCCGTAGTCCACGCCGTCGAGGCCCCATCCGTACAGCTCGCGCAGCTGGGCCATGAACCAGGCGGCGCCTTCGGAGGAGCGCGCCAATCCGGCGTGCGGGTCGGCCCACAGTTCCCGGACCCGGTCCTGGACCTTCGGGTCGAGTTCCCAGCCGTCGAGCCGGATGCGGCCCTGCTCGTCGGTGACGAGCGGCGTGGTGCCGGTGAGCTGGTCCCACAGGTCCTCCGCCTGCTGGGCGGTGGTGCGCAGGCCGTCGCCGAGGACGGTGCGGAGGAAGGCGGTGTACAGGGCGATGGAGGGGATGGCGCTGGAGGCCTGGGTGACGGCGGCGCCCGCGACGACGGTGAAGGCGCGCTGCGCGCCCGCCAGGACCGTCTCGTTCAGCTCGCCGGCGGTGTTCTCCAGGTGCTGCTTCGCGGCGCCGATGGTGCCCTGGCGGTAGACCGGGGCGGTCAGTTCGGAGCCGATGTAGGTGAGCGCGGCGGTGGTGAAGCGCTCGGCGAGCAGCGAGCGCGCGGCGAGCGCCCGGACCCACAGCTGCCAGTCGGCGCCGCCCATGACCTGCACGGTGTCGAGGGCTTCGGCTTCGGTGGCCGGCTCCAGGCGGATGCCGGTGACCGAGGGGGCGGCCTGGGAGAAGTCGAGCGCGGGGGCCTGGTAGGGCTGCCCGAGCGGCTTGATCACCGAGTGGTGGACGGTACCGGTGGCCGGGTCGGTGCGGCGGGGCGCGGCGAGGCTGTAGATCAGGTGGTCGACCCGCCCGAACCGTTCCTCGACCAGGTCGAGCACCTCGGCCTTGGCCTCGTCGGAGAAGGCGTCGGTGTTGACGAAGAGGAAGTCGCCGCCGGTCTCTTCGACGAGGCGGGCGGCGGCCGCGGTGCGGTACCAACCGGCGGTGGCGGTGCGGCGCTCGGTCTCGGCGCCTTCGTAGGCGACGCCGATGCCCCGGATCCCGTGCTGGCGCAGACCCGTGAGGAGGGTGGCGAGGCCGTATCCGGCGCTGTGGCCCAGGATCAGCACCACGGGGGCGCTGCCGTCAGTGCGGGCCGGGATCCGCTCCCACATCCGCTCGACGGTCTCGGCGGAGCCGGTGGGGTGGGAGTTCACGATCAGGAAGCCGCGCTGTTTCGGGTCGATCTGCCGGAGGCTCAAGGGGTGGGGTCCGTTCCGCTGGTGCCGAGTGGGTGTGCGAGTTCGAGGTGCCCTCTTCGGGAGCGTATCGGCGGCGCGGGACGCTCACGCCTGCAAGCGGGCTACGGAGAATCCGCCCCCACGTTGTGGGGTCCGGCATTGAGCACGCCCCGCCCGTATGAATGATCACCGGCCCGGGCCGGACCCGAGGCTGCTAGCCTCCGGCCCCCGCCGCGGTGATCAGGTCGACGAGTCCCGGCAGGCCCGCTCCGGTCAGGGCGCGGCGCTGCCGGTCGGCGGGGGTGCCTTCGCGCAGGAGGCGGTGGACGAGGGCGCTCACCTGGCGGAGGTCGCCCGCGGCCTCCAGGGCCGGGGTGATGTGGCGCAGCAGCGAGCACAACGTGTCGCCGCTGCTGTGCGGGTGCCCGTACGGGTCCGTCAGCGTGCCGTTCAGCCCGTACCGGGCGGCGTGCCAGGTGCCCGCTTGCAGCAGCTCCGGATCCAGCGTCCTCGACGGGGCGCCGGCCTCCTCCTCGGCGATCGCCGTGGCGACCAGGGCGCGGACGATCCCGGCGAGCATGACCGCGTCGTCGGCCCGCAGTTGGACGTCCGGGCAGCGCACCTCGACGGTGGGGTAGCGGTCGGAGAGCCGGGCCTGCCAGTACACCTGGCCCCGGTCGGCGATCACCCCGGCGGCGACCAGGGCCTCCAGGCGCCGTTCGTAGTCGGCGGCGTCGGCGAAGGCGGGCGGCGGACCGCTGACGGGCCAGCGGCCGAAGACGATGGTGCGCCAGCTCGCGAACCCGGTGTCCCGGCCCTCCCACACGGGCGAGTTGGCGGACATGGCCAGGAGCGTCGGCAGCCACCCGCGGATCCGGTTCAGCACCGCGACGCCGGTCTGCCGATCGGGAACCGCCACGTGGACGTGCATCCCGCAGATGAGGTGCTCGTCGACCAGTTGCCGGGCCGCGCCCCCGATCCGCAGGTAGCGCGGCGTCGGTGTCACGGGTACGGGGAGGGGGCCCCGCAGCGGCGCGGCGCCCGTGGCCGCGATCCGGCAGCCGCTGTCCTCGGCGGCCGAGGCCACGGCGTGCCGCAGGCGCAGCAGGTGGCCCCCGACCTCCGCCAGGCTCGTGCACACGGAGGTGGCCACCTCGACCTGGGCCTGGAGCAGCTCGTCCTGCACCTCGTCGGGGTCCGCGACGGCGCCGAGGCCGGCGGCCCGGCGCACCTCCTCGCCCAGGGGTGCGGGCAGCCCCGTGGCGGGGTCCAGGAGGACGTACTCCTCTTCGACGCCGACGGTGATCACCTGACGCGGCTACCCCGGATGCGCCGTGATCATTCCTACCGGGCGGCTCCGTACAGCACTCCGCCCGCCCCGGGGTCCGTGACTCCGGGGCGGGCGGACGGTGTCGCGCGGATCAGGCGGCGGTGATGTTCTCCGCCTGCGGGCCCTTCTGGCCCTGCGTGATGTCGAAGGTCACGGCCTGGCCCTCCTGCAGCTCACGGTAGCCCGTGGAGTTGATGTTGGAGTAGTGCGCGAAGACGTCGGGGCCGCCGCCGTCCTGCGCGATGAAGCCGAAGCCCTTTTCGGAGTTGAACCACTTCACGGTTCCGCTGGCCATGATGATGCCTCTCAGTCGATGTCGGATCCGCACCGCGCGGACCCGGAGGTGATCGCCCTGGTCCGGCACTGCACAGCAAAACGCCCACGCCAGGGCGCGGGCAGGAACTGCGAACCACGACAGCTGGAAGAGAAGCTACACGGCGAATGCGCCCGTCACCAGAGAGCTACGATCACCGCTTGCAGACGATTCTCGGCGCGCGGATCGCTCGGGTCCACGTCGCGGTCGCGACTGTGTCAGTTCCCCGGCCCGCGCGAGGCCCGTACGGCACCGGCCTCGGCGCGGTGGACGTGGTCGGCGATCAGGCCGGCGACCTCGGGCCACAGCTCCTGCGGCAGGTGGTGGGCCATCTCCCGCAGGACCACGAGTTCGGCCCCCGCGACGGCGGCGGCCGTGGCCCGACCACCGCTCACGTCGCACACGCGGTCGCGGGCGCCGTGCACCACGAGGGTGGGCACGCGCAGGGACCGCAGCCGCGCGGTCCGGTCGCCCGTGGCCACCACCGCGAGGCCCTGGCGCCGCATGCCGAGCGCGTCGTAGCCGCGGTCGAAGACCCGTCCGGCCCGCTCGGCCGCGGCGGCCCCGTCGAAGGGGAGGGTGGGCGAGGCGGCGAGGCGCAGGGCCCGCACCTGCCACCGCACGAATTCCTCCCGGTCCGACGGCGGCCCTCCCAGTCCGGCGAAGAGCGAGAAATCGGCCTCCCCCACGCCGGGTTCCCCGGTCGTGGTCATCATCGAGGTCAGTGACCGCACCCGGTCCGGGTGCTCGATCGCGACCATCTGGGCGATCATCCCGCCCATGGAGGATCCGACGAGGTGCACCTGGGTCAGCGCGAGCGCGTCGAGCAGGCCGACGGTGTCGGCCGCCAGGTCGGAGAGCGAGTAGGACGCCGTCGAGAGGTCTCCCGCCAGGGCCGCCGGGAAGTCCGGCACGGGCGCGTCCGGGAAGTGCGTCGACCGGCCGCTGTCCCGGGTGTCGAACCGGATCACCTGGAGGCCGCGATCGACCAGCTCCCGGCAGAACCCTTCCGGCCAGTTGATCATCTGCGCTCCCGCTCCCATGATCAGGACGGCGGGCGGCGCACCGGGGGCGCCGAAGCGTTCGTAGGCGATGTCGATGCCGGCCGGGCCGACGCCGTGCGCTCTTTGTTCCGACATGACCGGCACGGTATCCCGCGCCCGCGGTGCCCGGCGGCACCCCGCCGCCCCGTGGGTGACCCTTCGCATGCATGTGCCGATGGGAACGCGGGCGCACCGCGCCCTAGAGTGACGCGCTGCCCGCCGCTCCGGGGCGCGGCGGGGGACGACGGGTCCACGATGCGTTCGGCGACGAGGGAGACCACTCATGGCCAGTGCGTTTCAGGAGCGCAAGCTCCGGGGGATGTTCGCGGCGTTCGACGCGGACGGGGACGGCTACCTGCGCGAGGGGGACTTCAGGGCGCTCGTCGCCCGGTGGAGCCTCCTGCCGCGCGTGGGGGCCGGTACGGAGCTGCGGGCGCGGGTGGAGGCCCTGCTGATGGGGTGGTGGGCGGCGCTGCTGGAGGCCGGGGACGCGAACGGCGACGGCGCGGTCGACATGGCCGAGCTGCTGTCCCTCGTGGACCGGCTGCCCGCCATGGTGGCCGACGTCACCGCGACCGCGCACACGGTCTTCGACGCGGTGGACGCGAACGGCGACGGCCGCATCTCGCCGCAGGAGCACCACCGGCTCGTCGAGACGTGGAACGGACGCCCGGTCGACGTCGCGGGCGTCTTCGAGCGGCTCGACCTGAACGGCGACGGACACCTCGACCGCGCGGAGTTCGCCACGCTGTGGGAGCAGTTCTGGATCAGTGACGATCCGGCGGAGCCGGGCAACTGGCTGTGCGGCCGGATCCCCGAACAGTGAGGGAGCCGCCGCCGAGCACTCCCCAACTCCCCTTTCCGGAAGGGAACTTCGCAGATGATGTTGCATCGCCCGATCGGCTGGCGGATCGCGTCGTGGCTTGTAATGATCTCTGGATCGCCGGCGAGCGCCGCGCGTCATCGAGGAGTCCTCCATGCCCACTCTGCCCTGGACCGTGCCCAACGCCCCCTCAGGACATGAGACCGCGCTGATCATGGCGTCGCGCTTCGAGGTCCGCAGCTTCAAGGACGTCCCGCGCTTCTTCTTCCACTCCCTGATGGTGTGGCGCCAGGTCCGCAAGGCCCCGGGGGCCTTCGGCGCCTCGCTCGTCGCCCGCCCCCTGAAGCGCACGTTCCAGACCCTGTCCGCCTGGGAGGGTCGTGAGCAGCTCACGACCTTCGTCAAGGCGGAGCCGCACCGCTCCACCATGACATCGATGCGCCCCACGATGAGCGGCTCCACCTTCGTCTTCTGGGACGCCGACGCCGCGCAGCTCCCGATCAGTTGGGCCGAGGCCGAGCGGCGGATCGACGAGCAGGCGGCGAAGGACGCGCAGCGCGACGCCCAGGGGGAACCGACCGGCTGATCCGACCGGTCCGGTCCCGTCTCAGGAGTCCTCCTCCTCGACCTTGAAGGTGTGGAACCCGCGACGGTGGTAGTTGGGCAACGCCTTCGGGTTGTCCGCGGAGGACGTGTGCAGCCACACCCTGCGCACCCCCGGGACCAGGTCCCACCCCTGCCGGATCGCGAGGGTGAGCGCATGACCGCCGAGACCCTTGCCGGTGCTTTCCGGCAGCAACCCGAAGGTCCTGATCTCCACGTCGCCGCCCGGGTGGACGTCGTAGCAGACCGCGCCGATCGGCTCGTCCGCCAAGGTCAGCAGCCAACACGTGCGCCGCGGGTGCTCGACGAACCACGCCCGCCACTCCTGCGGGCCGCGCCGGGCGCTGCGCCACTGGTAGGGCGCTCCGATCCTGGCCATCACGTCGGAGACCAACGGCAGGTCCCCTTCGGCGGCGATCAGGGCCATGCCCGGAACGGGTGTGCCGGGAGCCAGACGGCTCCGGTCGGTCATCTCGACGTACGTCACGGTCTTCTTCACCCGGGCCAGGCTACGTTCCCCCGCACACATGCGTGCGGGCGACCGGAGGAGTGCGACGAAGTTTACGGGGAAGGAACTGCGGGTGTCCGATGGCGCATAGCATCTGGCAGCAACACCGTGAGGTACGAGGAGAGTGAGCCGCAATGGCCAACGAGCCCGACAGCACGCCCATCCACAACGTGTACGCGCAGCGGTTCGCCGCAGATCTCGAAGTCAACCGCAAGGAACAGGAAGTCATCACCGCGCAGCTCACGGATCTCGGGGCGCGCTTGGAGCAGTTGAAGTCCGACGAGGGCTGGCTCTCCGGCATGCAGGGCACACTGCCCACGGCGTCGGTGGCACCGGTGCCCGTCGCTCCGGACGCCGACACCACGGTCGTCCCCCGGCCCCGGGCGGCGGCGAAGAAGGCCACGGCGGGCACGGCGGGCACCAAGACGGCACGGCCCAGGAAGACCGCGGCCAAGGCCAAGTCCCCCGCCCCGGCCCCCGTGGTGGCGGAGACCGCCGCCGTCGCGGAGACCGCCGCCGTGGCGGAGACCGCCGCGCCCGCGAAGGCCGCCGCTCCGGCCAAGGCCACGGCGCGCAAGGCGGCCCCGCGCAAGGCCCCCGCGCGCAAGAGCGCGGCGCCCGCGGCGAAGACGGCGAAGGCCACGAAGGCCACCAAGGCGAGCGCCGAGAAGGAGCCCGCGGCGAGCGCGGCGACCGGCGCCACCGAGTCCCCGCGGCGGGAACTCGTCCTGGCCCTCCTCGTCAGCGCCGCGGAACCCCGCATGGTCAGCGAGGTCGCCAGCGACCTGGCGCAGGCGCACCCCGAACGCCCCGCCTCCACCCAGGTGGTGCGCAACACCTTGGAGCTCCTCGCCAAGAAGGGGCTCATCGAGAAGGAGAACAAGCAGGGTTCGGTCATGTACTCCGCGCCCCGGCCCGGGGTACCGGCACAGCCGGCCGCGGCGACCCCGACGGCCGGTGCGACCGAGGCGACCGAGGCGACCGGTTCGGCGGGCGGGAGCGCCGCCGTCCCCGCTCCCGCAGAGGTCTGATCCGACCGCGCCCGGCGCTCCCCGGCGACCTCCACGGTCGTCCGGGGAGCGGTGGTGCGTCTACGCGGGCGGCGGCAACCGCAGCGCCAGGCCGTCGAGGACGACCTCCAACCCGTAGGCGAACTTGACCTCGCGGATCTCGGCGGGGTCGACGCCCTCGACCGGGGCGTAGGCCTCGGTGAGGTGCTCACGGTCCGCCACGGCCACCCGCGCGGCGGGCATGAGGCGGGCGACGAAACCGGCTTCGGTCTCGCCCGAGCGCGCGACGGTGGTCAACCAGGCCGCCTCGGTGGTGCTCATGCCGATGACGTAGCCCAGGACGGTGTCGATGGCGCGGCTCGGCTCCGGGAATCCGGCGGCGTCGAAGAGGGCCGCCAGCCGGTCGGAGAAGGACATGAGGTTCGGGCCGAGATAGGCGAGGCCCGCCTGGCCGAGGACCGAGGCCAACCACGGGTGGCCCAGGGCCGTACCGCGGAAGGACAGGGCCGCCTCGCTGACCGCCGCGCGCCAGTCCTCCCGCGCGCGCTGCGGTGACGGGACGCGGATTTCGGCGCAGACCTCGTCCACCGCCAGTTCCATCAACTCCTCCTTGGTCGCGACGTGTCGGTACAAGGAGGTCGCGCCCGCCTTCAATCGGGCGCCGAGCTTGCGCATGCTGAGCGCGTCGATGCCCTCGGCGTCCAGCATGATCACCGCCTCGCGGACGATCGCGCCCCGGTTCAGCGAGGGTTGCTGCACCTCGCGCCGCTGACGGGCCCATACGGACGGGATCGGGTTCGCGTCGCTCTCCGCGGTCATGAGGACTCCTCTTCTGCGCACATCGTTCGCATCCAGCGTACACATCCCGACCCTTGCGCACACTGTTCCGCGATGCGTACAGTGTGCGCATCGAAGGAACGGTGTGCTCAGCCCGGAAGGACGTCCCATGGAAACCCGCAACCCACGTCGTTGGTGGATCCTCATCGTGCTCTGCCTCAGCACACTGGTCCTGGTCGTCGACAGCATGGCCCTGACCGTCGCCGTGCCCTCGATGACCGCCGACATCGGGGCGAGCGCCCAGGACACGCAGTGGATCCTCGACTCCTACATCCTGGTCTTCGCGGGGCTGCTGCTCACCGCCGGAAGCCTCGGCGACCGGTTCGGCCGCCGGAAGGTCATGGTCATCGGCCTGCTGCTCTTCGGGGTGGCCTCGCTGGCCGCGACCTACTGCACCACCCCCGGCGAAGTCATCGCCGCACGCACCGCGATGGGCGTCGGCGGCGCGCTGATCATGCCCTCGACCCTGTCGATCCTCATCACCGTCTTCGACGAGGAGGAACGCGGCAGGGCGATGGCCGCCTGGGGCGCGGTGTCCATGCTGGGGCTGGTCGGGAGTCCCGTGCTCGGCGGCGTCCTGATCAACCACTTCTCGTGGCACTCGATCTTCTTCATCAACGTCCCGGTCGTCGCCCTGGCCGTCCTCGCCGCCTTCACCCTCATGCCGGAGTCCAAGGGGCCGTGGCAGAAGCCCGATCCGCTGGGCGCGGTGCTGTCGGCGGTCGGCATGACCGCCCTGATCTGGTGGATCATCGAGATCCCGCAGCACGGGGCCTTCGGCGGCCGCTCCGCCGTCACCCTGGGCGTCGCGGTGGTCGCCCTGGTCGGGTTCGTGGTCTGGGAGAACGCCACCCCCGCGCCGATGGTGCCGCTGGCGCTCTTCAAGCACCGCAACTTCAGCGGTGGTTCGCTCTCGCTGACCCTCGTGCAGATCGGCAACGGCGGTCTGCTCCTGGTCCTCACCCAGTACCTGCAGTTCGTCCTCGGCTACTCGCCCGTGAAGGCCGGGCTCGCGTTCGTACCGCTCGCCGTCGCCGCGCTCATCGGCAACGGCGCCGGGGCCGGGCTCGCCGCGAAGGTCGGCCACCGCCTCCTGGTGCTGACCGGCATGGTCGTCATGGCCGCAGCCTTCGGTCTGCTGGCCACCGTGTCGGCCACCTCCGGCTTCACCGTCCCGGCCGTCTCCCTCGGCCTGCTCGGTCTCGGCGCGGGTCTGGCGATGCCCGCGGCGGTCGGCGCCCTCATGGGGACCATCCCGCAGGACAAGGCCGGGGTCGGCTCCGCTCTCAACGACACCATCCAGCAGGCCGGTACGGCCCTCGGCATCGCCATCCTCGGTTCACTCCTGACCAGCGGCTTCACCCGGCAGATGCCGGCGGACGCCCCCGAGGCGGCGAAGCACTCGATCGGCGGCGCGCTGGCGGTGGCCGGGGGCGACGACGCTCTGGTCCGGGCGGCCCGGGACGCCTTCACCACCTCGATGTCGACCACCTTCACCATCAGCGCGATCGGCGTCCTCGCCGCCGCCGTCCTGGCCGCCGTCGTCATGCGGGACGTCCGGCCGCGGCCCGCGGCGGCCCCCGCCGAGGAGCGCGAGCTCGTCGCCTGATCCGCCGCTCCGGGCGCGACGCGGCCGGTGCCCCGACGGGGCACCGGCCGCCGTGCGTCGCGGGCCCTCAGGCGTCCAGGGTCAGGTCGCCGGCGGGGACGGACTGGCAGGTGAGGCAGTCGTCCTCGGGGAGGTCCTCGGACGGCGTGACGAGGTGGGTGACCGCACCCTTGAGGACGGGGGTCACGCAGCTCTCGCACTGGCCCACGCGGCATCCGCTGGCCATCTTCACCCCGGCCTTCTCCCCGAGGGCCAGCAGCGTTCCGTCCTTCTTGGTCCAGGTGACCTCCTTGCCGGACCGTCCGAAGCGGACGGTGAAGGAGGCGTCGTCGGGGACGGTCACCTCGCGGACGGCGGGGCGGAACCTCTCGCTGAAGACCTCGAAGCGGGGGACGCCCCGCCGCCTCAGCGCCCCGGTGAGGGCGTCCGTCATCGCGGCGGGACCGCAGAGGTAGAAGCGGGCCCGGCCGTCCAGGAGGGCGGGGTCGATGTGGTCGGCCGTGATGTGGCCGGTGACCGTGTGGTCGCTTCCCAGGAGGTCCTGCGCGAGGGGTTGGGCGTAGTGCGTGACCACGCGCAACGCCGGTATCGATGCCTGGAGTTCGCGCAGCCGCGCGCGGTACGGGTGGTCGGCGGAGTTGGCCGCGCCGTAGTGGAGGACGACCTCGGGGACGGTGCCGCCCGTGGCGGCGAGGGTTTCGAGGTAGCTCATGAAGGGCGTGATGCCGATGCCCCCGGCGAGGAGGACGACCGGGTGGCGGGTGTGGGTGGGGATCGCGAACAAACCGGCGGGGGTGGCCAGGTGGAGCCTGTCCCCCACCGCCAGCTCCCGGTGGACGTAGCCGGAGAAGGTTCCGTCGGGGACGTGCCGGATGCCCAGGTGGTAGGCCGTACGGTCGGCCTGGACCGCGGGGCCGGTGAGGGAGTACGAGCGTGCGCCGCGCTCCTCGGAGAGGCCCCCGGCGGCGTCCTCGGCGCGGACCGTGAGGTGCTGGCCCGGCCGGTAGTCGGGCAGGGCTCCGCCGTCGACCGGCGCCAGTTCCAGGGTGCGTACGCCCGCGCCCTCCGCGCCGATCGCGGTGACGGTGAAGGGGCGGGTACCGGACCAGCTGGGGTGGGGGGCCCCGGGCGGCCGCCCGGGCGCGCGCCCCCCCCCGGGCCGGGGGGCCCCCCCCCGCCGGCGGGGGGTGTGGGGGGGGGGGGGTGGGGCGGG
>NZ_JBHWLC010000023.1:56297-99283 GCF_042730635.1 Streptomyces sp. NPDC059917 | reverse complement strand
CCCGCCGTCGCCGGGCGCCTGTTCCTGGGTGCGTCCGCCCGCGCCCCCCGCGCCGAGGGGGGTGAGGGTGAGGGGGGGGGTACCGCACCTGGGGGGGTCGCGCCCCGGGGCCAGCGACCGGATCTCGCACACCGACGAGCGCAGGGGGACACCGCCGCTGAGCGGGTCGGTGACGCTGTGGTCGATGAGGCCGTTGATGTTGCTGCCCGTCGCGGACAGCGGATCGGGGCCGGGGAGCGCGAGGTCGGGCGCGGCCTGCCACCAGCCGTACTCGGCGACGACGACCCCCGGGTGCAGGGACGCGTCGAAGCGTGCCCGCAGGCGGATGCTGCCGCGCGCGGTGGCCAGTTCGACCCACTGGCCCTCCCCGATGCCGCGGGCCTCGGCGGCCAGCGGGCTCATGTCGACCATCGGCTCCGGGGAGCGGCGGCGCAGGGAGGTGATCGAGCGCTGCTGGCTGTGGACGAAGTAGCCGCTCTTCGCGCTGGTCAGGACGAGGGGGAAGGTCCGGCTGGTCGGCGCCGGGTCGACGTGTACGGGGACGGGCGGGTAGCCGTGGGCGGCGAGGCGCCCGGAGTACAGCTCGGCCCTGCGGGTGGGGGTGTCGAAGCCCCGGACCGTGCCGTCGGGGCGGGGGCGCGCGTAGCGGTGGTGGGTGGCGGGTTGCTCCACGCGGATGCCGCCGGGTCGGGCGCGCAGTTCCTCGGTGGTCAGGCCGAGGGGACGGAGCTGGTGGTTCCAGGCTGCTTCGACGTCGCCGTCGAAGAACAGCTCGCCCAGGCCCAGGCGGCGGGCGAGGTCGAAGACGATCTCCAGGTCGGACCGGGATTCGCCCTGGGGCTCGACCATCCGCTGCCGCAGCTGGACGTGTTCCTGGGCGCGTTGGTCGATGTCGAAGCCGAAGCGCAGGGCCTCGTGCTCCCAGGCGCTGTTGACCGGCAGGACGATGTCGGCGGTGCTGCTCGTGGGGGTGTGGAACAGGTCGGCGTGGACCTGGAACTCCAGCTCCCGCAGCGCCTGGGCGGTCAGGTCGGAGCCGGGCTGGCTCATGACCAGGTTGGAGCCGAAGCCGATCACCGCCCGGGTCCGGTAGGGCTCGCCGGTCAGGATCGAGGTGCGCAGGTCGCCCGCGTTGATCCAGCCCGAGGCGGGCGGGCCGAGCGGGTGCTTGTCGATGCCGAGCGCCTTGGCGCGCTGCTCCGGGGCGAGCTGCCCGGGGTGGGTGGCCGGGGCGTACGGGGGGAAGGCGACCTGCCGGTTGCCACCGGGGGCGTCGAAGGAGCCGGTCAGGGCGAAGAGGGTGGCCAGGGCGCGCTCGATCTGGCTGGCGTTCGCGTGCTGGGCGACGCCCGTCCAGCCGTAGTACGCGACGGTGCCTGCCTCGATCATCATGTCGGCCAGCGCGCGCACCTCGCGCTCCGGGATCCAGGTGGTCCGGGCGACCCGCTCCAGCGGCCACTCGGCGCACGCGTCCGCGTACAGCTGGAAGGCGGGCGCGCAGCTGACCGGACCGTCGGTGGTCTCGATGCGGTGGCCGCCCCGGAGGGCGAAGCGCTCGGGACGGTCGGCCGCGCGCGTGGTGTCGTAACCGGCGGGGGCGCCCGCCTCCTGGTCCCAGACGACGAAGCGGTCCGCTCCCGCCGCCCCCTCGCCGACGCCTTCCGCGAGGCCTTCCGTGACGTCCGCGGCCCGCAGGAAGTCCTGGGTGTCGGCGCGGACCAGGAGCGGGGCGTTGGTCCAGCTCCGGACGAAGGCCTCGTCGTAGTCGCCGCCTTCGATGAGGAGGTGGGCCAGGCCGAGGGCGAGGGCGGCGTCGGCGCCGGGGCGCATCCGCAGCCAGGCGTCCGCCCGGAGGCCGCTGGTGGAGCGGCGCGGGTCGATGACGGCGAGCTTCGCCCCGGCGGCCGTGGCGGCGCCGAGGGCGGCGGACTGCGCCAGCCAGGTCTTGGCCGGGTTGAACCCCCACAGGACGACGAGGTCGGCGGCGGCGTAGTCGGGCGGCGGGAGCGGGGCGCCGAAGGTGAAGAGGTGGGCGCCGTCCCGGTACCAGTTGCAGATCTCGGTGCTGTAGACGGTGTTCGGGGACCCGAAGGAGCGGATGAGGCGCTCCAGCCACTCGATGGAGTCGGAGATCGCCGACGCGCTCGGCGAGGCGACGGCGAAGGCGACCGCCTCCGGGCCGCTCTCGTCCGCGATCGCGCGCATCCGGGCGGCGATCTCCGCCATGGCCTCGTCCCAACCGATCGGGACCCAGCCCGGGTCGGGGTCGGACTTCGGGCGGGTGCGGCGCAGCGGCGTCGTCAGCCGGGCGGTGGAGTGGGCGATCTCGGGGGCGGCCCGGCCCTTGGGGCACATGGCGGCGCCGGTGGGATGGTCGGGATCCGGGCGCACCCCCGTGAGACGGCCGTTCTCGACGGTGTACAGCGCACCGCACTTCGACTTGCACAGGGTGCAGAAGCCCTGCTTCTCCTCGGTCATCCGACGTCCAACCCTTCGTCGCGGTGCTCCCTCCAGTGGACACCTCGCGAAGGCCTCACGGGCGTTGCCGACGGTCACCGGCAACGGGGCCGAAGGTCCCGCGCCCCTAGAGCGTGAAGACCAGCAGGATCACGATCACCGGCGGGATCAGCCCGAGCCATCCCGCGTACCGGCGGACGCGGGCGTAGCCGGGGCGGCGGGGGAACAGCCAGGAGGCGACCACCAGCAGCGGGCTCACCGTCAAGCTCGCGAACCAGCAGGTCATGACGACGGCGAGGGTCGCTTCCAGGCTCCGGGCGCAGTCGTCCGGGCCGCAGCTGTCCGTGGCCATGGGGGCGAGGGCCCCGAAGAGGAGCGCCACGGGGACGAGGAGCACGGCCAGCCCCGTCGTCCACAGGGGTTCGCTCACCCGGGCGACACGCGCACTCTCGGTCGATTCGTTCATGGGCACAGCCAAGCCGCCCCGCGGCCCGGGCGCCTGAGCGGTCGTACTCAGTCGCGGGGGCACCGTACTCACGCGCTCCGCTCACGGCGTACGGGCTTTCCGGCCCGCTCGACGGAACCGTAACCGCCACATACGAGGGGTGTAACGGTGCTCCTCGCACATGTGCGACCGGCGCCCGGGTGGGCATCCTCCTCCCATACATCCCAGCAGGTCAGAAGCCACGGGGGCTCGCCATGCGCACGTACCGCAGGACCACCCATGCCCGCACGCTCGGCGCCCTCGGCCTGGCCGCCGCCGCGCTCCTGGCCGCCACCGCCTGCGGACCCGGCGGCGACAAGGCCGGGGCCGCCAAGTCGCCGACGCCCTCGGCCTCCCCTTCCGCGTCCTCCTCGACCAGCACGTCGTCGCCGACCGCGCCCCCGGCCTCCGCCAAGCCCTCCGCTGCGGCCTCCTCGCCGGGTCGTCCGGGCGAGGCCGAGGGCGACTCCAAGGGCATCGACGGCAACTGCTCCGACGACGACACGCGCGTGACGGTCGAGTGGGCCGTGCCGCCCGTGAAGGACGATTCGAAGCTCCTGCTCACCGTCACCAACGTCGGTACCAAGCCGTGCGCGCTGCGGAGCTACCCGGTGCTGCGGCTGGGCAACGGCCACGGCCGCCTCGTGGGGGTCTTCGCCGCCTCCAAGCCGCGGACGGAGGTGACCCTGGCCCCCGGCAAGCAGGCGTACGCGGGCCTGCTGCTGCGCCAGGGCAACAAGGAAGCCGGCACCCTCGTGACCGACATGGCGCTCGCGCCGCACGGTCAGAGCCCCAGCGCCGACACGGGCGAGGGCCTGCTCCTGCAGATGCCCAAGGGCGGTGTGTACGTGGACGACAAGGCCCGCGTGACGTACTGGAACGGCGGCTCGGAAGCCGCCGTGTCGCCGCTGTTCGCGCACTGAACCGGCCGCGGGCCCGTACGGGAGGTCGTCCTCCCGCACGGGCCCGGTCCGTACGCGCCCGCGTCAGTGCCGGGCGGCGGCGTCCCGCACCCGTCCCGTCAGGAGGGGGCCGTCCGGCCACTCGCCCTCGTCCCGATAGATCTTCACCCGCATCCGCAGGACCTCCTCGGGCTCGGCCGACGCGTCGGCAAGGGTCGGGACGGCCACCTCGGTACTCGTCCGCCCCTTGGGGACGTCGACCCAGATGTAGGAACCGTTCTCGGACAGGGGCCGCTCCGGGTCCGGGGACTCGCCGAGACCGGCGAGCCACTCCTCGTCGACGTCCTTCGTCGAGAGCTCCGTCCCCGCTCCCGGCGGCACGATGACGAAGGGCGTCGCCACCATGGTGTCCGCCGGGGCGGACAACACGACCTTCCAGATCAGCCTCTGTCCCTCGGTCACCGCGTCGGAGACCGGCTCCACGGAGATCGTGGGCATGGGGTCGTCGTTCTTGACCAGGACGCCCCCGGAGGCGCTGCCGACCGCCGCGCCGCCGACGGCCTTGGCCGCGACCTCGTGGTTGCGGTCGCGGTCGTAGCGGGTGTTGCCCGTGACGGTGACCTCCACCTCCGTGGTGCGACCGGCCGCCACCGTCTCGGTGCGGATCGTGGTCCCGCCCGTCTGCGGGTCGTGCACGGCGAGCTTGATCGTGCCGCTCCCCTTGCCGGTGACCTGTACGGGCACCCGGTAGGTGCGGGAGCCCAAGTCGCCCTCCTGGACCGTCGAGCGACCGATGTCGACGCGCGGCAGCGCGACGGGGTGGACCGCCGGGGTGCCCGGGCGCCACCCCCACGCGTCCATCAGCCAGAGCGCGCCGGCGCCGCTGCGCGGGGTGAGCTCCAACGAGGCGGTCCGCCTCAGGTCGAGCCCCGCGCGCGGAGCGGCCCCCAGCGGTACGCGGACCTCGCGCGCCCAGTGCGCGACCGTCGAGGCGGAGCCGGGGAGGCCGTCGACCGAGACCCGGCCGAGCGTCGCCCTCTTGCCGGAGGTGTCCGTGACGGCCACGTCGAGCACGGTGGCGCGGGTGTTCGGCGGCACGATCACCCGCAGGGCGAGGGCCTCGGAGCCGGCCAGCGAGAAGGAGCGCTCCGGGCTCAGGCGGACCGGGGTGCCCGGCGCGCTCCAGCGGGCCGTGACCGCGTTGCGGCCCGGATCGGCGTCGGTGACCATCCAGGGCGCGAAGTGGGGCGACTGCCCGGAGTCGGAGGCCGTCAGGCAGGCGCGGTCCGTGTCCGGGGTGACCTGCTGGCACACGCGCCCGTTCGTGACCGCGAGCGGGGCGTCGGGCGAGATCGCGCGGGTGCGGTCGCCGCCGACCGCGTGGGTCAGCACCCGTGCGGGGTCGGCCGAGGGCGCGCGCCGGTCGGAGCCGTCGAGCAACGGACGCACCCGGTCGTCGCCCGCGAGGAAGAGCCGCGCGGCGGCGGCGATGTAGGTGCTGCCCGCCTTCTGCTGCTGCGCCGCGGTCAGCCGGGTCGCGGCCCCGGTCGAGCAGACGGGGTCCCCCTCGTCGCCGAAGTCGTCGGCGGCCGGACCTTCGGCCTGGCCCGGGGTCCACTGCGTGTTGAAGAAGTTGTGGTTGGCGCCGACCACGTACGCCGCGCCGTGCAGCGCCGCGCCCTGGCCGATCCCCCGGGTGCCGTCGAGGTAGATCTGCCCCTGGAGGTCGCTCACGTCGCCGTCGCAGCCCGGCAGGATCGTCAGGGACGGGACGTCGGGCACGGGGTTCTGGCCGAAGAGGGTGGGGCCGATCAGGACGGTGCCGCGGATCCGCCAGTCCACCGGTCCGCGATAGCCGTCCTCGGCGGCCGGGGGCGGGGACAGGCTGTCCAGGGCCGCCCGGTTCACGCCCTCGCCGCCCCGGGAGTGGCCGACCAGGAGCACCTGCGCGAGGTCCGCGCGGGCGGTGGCCCGTACGGCTTCGGGGGCCCCTCGGGGGTTCGCCGACCACTGCGCCCAGCGGGCGAGGTGGTGGCGCACGAGCGAGGACCGGGCCTGGGCACCGAAGTCGGCCGTGCGTCCGTCCTGGGCGTTGATGCCGTTCGCGGAGATCGAGATCGTCACGTAGCCCTGGGAGGCCAGCAGTTGCTGGTCGTGCAGGTGGCCGCGGTAGCTCGGGAGTTCCTTGTCGCCCGGTCTGCACGGCCATTGCATGCCCGCCCGGTTCCTGCCGGGCTCGTAGCAGGTGGCGTTGCGTCCGTGGAGGAACAGCGCCAAGGGGCGCCTGCCCGGCGCGCCGGTCGGGCCGACGACCGTGGCGCGCATCTCCACGGGCACCGCGTATCCCGGCAGGGTCACCGGATCCAGGGCGTACTCACCGCTGGTGGTGCGGTACGGGCCCGGGAGGCCGGGGTCGACCGGGCCCGGGGCGAGCGGGGCATGCGGTTCGGCCGTGGTGAGCGGAAGTCGCGGGCCGGGAGGGCGCTCGGCGCCCGCCGCGTCCAACCTCCGGGAACCGGAGATGACTTGGAGGTCGCCCGCCGGTCCGAACGAGTCCGCGTCGAGCCGGAGCCGGAAGGTGCGCTGGTCGGCGGAGGGGGTCGGCACGCCCAGGGTCCGCTTCCCCGAGCGGAACTCGACCAGGGCGCCGCCCATGCCCACGGGTTCGGCCGATCTCCAGACCAACTCGGCGCCCTCCAGGCGCCATCCCGGCGGCAGCCGCTCGGCGGAGGGACCCGGGGGCGCCGCGGATATGGGGACGGCGGCCGGCCGCGCGTGCGCCGCACCCGGCACACCCGCCGCCAGCGCCACGACCGCCAGGGTCGCGGTCAGCGTGCGTAACACCAGTCTCACGTGCTCTCTCCTCGTCCTCGGCCGTGCGGGAGTTCACAGCGTTAGACGTTCCGGGGCGCGATCGGTTGCCGGTGCGGGCGGGCCGAAAGGGGGTGCCGGGGAGGCGAGTTCCGGCCGATCCGCACCGAACTGGCCGTACGGCGTCCGGTGTGCGTTCATCTCCCGCTCACCCCATGGTTCAATGACATGTGAAATATCACATGTCATAGCCCGGAGCGAGAGCGCCGGGCGTGACCCCTGTTGACGACCCGTTTCCGTACCCCTCACGAGGAGAACCCTTCCGATGAATCGCTTAGCCCTGCTCCTGGCCGGTTCCGCGGTCCTGGCCGTTGCCACGATCACCCCCGCGAGCGCGTCGACCGCCTCCGCGGGCGAGGTCGACACCGTGACCTCCTGCGGCAACTCGGGCCTCCAGTCGGGCCTGTCCACCCGGCTGTGCGCCGAAGTCACCGGCACCACCGTGGAGTTCTACGGCACCGTCGGCCTCGCCGGCCCGCCCTCCCCGGGCGGCCCCGGTCCCGCCCCCAAGGAGCTGATCACGACCCTGTCCACGGAGGTCGTCGGCAGCGGCGCGGCGCCCACCCAGCAGATCGCGCACGTCCTCTTCACCTCCGCCAACCTCCAGGTGCGCGGCTCCGCCGCCACCGTCCCGTGCGGGTCGACCGTCCGCGCCACCTTCGGCGTGGCCTCCTTCCCCTGGGCCCCCCGCCCGGTGGCCCACGAGGTCGTCATCACCTGCTGATCGGGGCTCCGGGGACGCGCCCGCTCCGCGACGGGACCGCGGAGCGGGTGCGCCGGAACGTGCCTACGCTGGAGGGGGGCGGCGCGCAGAGGTGAATGAGGTGCGGCCATGGCAACCAGGCGCAGGACGCACACGGGGCACCCGGCGACCCGGCACGCGCGGCGGCGCGCGGCGGTGACCGCCGGCGCGCCCGCCATGGCCGCGGCCGCCGCCCTCCTGCTGGCCGGGTACGCCGCTCCCGCCGCGGCGGCGCCCCGCGCCCCGGCGGGAGCCCTCGCCGCCCCGTCGGACGGGAGCTGCGGGACGTCCCCGCCGGACAGCTTCTGGCGGGCGCCCGTGGACGCGCTCCCCGTCCACCCGCGCTCCGCCCGTTACGTCGCCTCCATCGGCTCGACGGCGCCCCTGCACCCGGACTTCGGCTCCGGGCTCACCGGGGGCATGCCCTTCGGCATTCCCGTCACCGTCACGGACACCACGGTGCCCGAGTCGAAGGTCTCCCTGGACTACGCCGAGGAGAGCGACGCCTCCGGCTACCGGATCCCGCAGGACGCCAGGATCGAGAACGGTCCGGCGAGCGACGGCGACCGGCACGTCATCGTCTGGGACCGCGCCCTGTGCAGGTCCTACGAGCTGTGGGACGCGCACCCGCGGGGCGCGAACGCCTGGCACGCCGGCTCGGGCGCGGTCTTCGACCTGCGCGACAACGCGCTGCGCCCCGACGGCTGGACGTCGGCCGACGCCGCCGGACTGGCCGTCCTGCCCGGCCTGGTGCGCTACGACGAGGCGGCGTCCGGCGCCGTCGACCATGCGATCCGGATGACCGTCCCCCGCTCGGACCGGAGCTACGTCTGGCCCGCCCGGCACCAGGCGGGCTCCGCCGCGGACGCTTCGCTGCCTCCGATGGGGCTGCGGCTGCGCCTCAGGGCCTCGGTGGACACCTCGACTCTGCCCCCGCAGGCCAAGGCCGTGGCCGAGGCGCTCAAGACGTACGGCGCCATCGTCGCGGACAACGGCTCGGCCTGGTACCTCTCGGGCGACGAGGACCCCCGTTGGGACAACGCACAGCTCGACGCCCTCAAGGGCTTCAAGGGATCGGACTTCGAGGCGGTCGACGCGTCCGCGCTGCGACGCTCGCCCGACTCCGGGGCCGTGGCGCCGCGTTAGGGGGACGGCCCGGTGGGGCCCGGCGTCAGCGCATCTTCAGCGGGTGCTCGGGGGCGAGGGCGTCCGAGATGCGTTCCGCGATGGTCTGGGCCGAGTTCCCTTCGGGGCTCTTGGGGCCCTTCGTCACGGTGACGGAGACCGCCAGCTTCCGCGCGGGCAGGTAGGCCTGGATGGCCGCGTAGCCGGAGAAGGAGGGGTTGGTCAGGATCCAGTCGTTCACCACGATCAGGCCGAGGCCGAAGTGGTGGGCCGCCGTGTTGGTCAGCAGGCAGACGGTCTTGGGGCAGGTGGCCGTAGCGTGTCCGAGGCCGAGGGTGCCCGGGTCGAGCTGGGTCTTGAAGGACTGCGCGGAGAGCAGCTTCCCGGTCCCGATGCCCCGTGCGGAGCGGTCGAGGTCGCAGATGTTCTGGACGAGCACCGCACCGCGCGCGGTGGTCCACGACGGGTTCCAGAAGGTGGACTCCTCGTAGGTGCCGCGCTCCGAGGTGAAGGCGTGCAGCACGGGTTCCGGTATCTGCGGCGTGCTCTGGTTGCTGGTCCCGGTCAGTCCGAGCGGCACCATCACCTGCTCCGCCAGCAACCGGTCGAGCGGGAGGCCGCCGATCTTCTCCAGCGCGGCGCCGAGGATCGCGAAGTTGGCGTGCGAGTAGCTCCAGTTGGTCCCCGGCTCGTACAGCAGCGGTTTGCCCGTCGCGATGGCGATGACCTCGGCCGGTGTCCACGCGCGAAACGGTGCGGCCTCCAGTGCGGCGAGGAACGTGGGGTCCGTGACGTAGTCGTGCAGCCCCGACGTCGAATCGGCGAGCATCCGCAGGGTGATCCGCGAGCCGTGCGGAACGTCCGGCAACCAGCGGGCCACCGGGTCGTCGAGCGAGGCCCTGCCCTGTTCGACCAGTCGCAACAAGGCGGTGCCCATGTACACGATGGCCACGGATCCGGTCCGGAAGTGCATCGAGGGCTCGGCCGCGACGCCCGTCATCGACTGCCCGAGGGCGGTGGTGAGCACCTCCCGATCACCGGCGGAGACGCGCAGGACGACCGAGTTCAGGCCGAGTTCGCGCTGCGCCCGCTGCGCGATGGCGAGGACCTCGGCGGCGTCCCCGCGGGCCGGTCCCGGTGAGCTGACGCAGCTCTCCGGTTCGGCGGCGGCGGATGCGGCGGTCGCGGCTCCCGAGGGGACCGCGGCCGGGAGGGCTGCGCCCAGGACACCGGCGATGCACACCATGACCGTACGAGTACGCCTCATCCGTCCAGTATGGGCAGGCCCGGGGAGGGCCGCACGTGGACGTGACGGTGCGCACCACCGCGGCCCGGCGCGCAACCAACGCCCCCGCCCGCGCGTCGCACCCCACATGGAACGCGCATGGCTCTTCTCCCTCATCCCGCTGGTGCTCGGCACGGTCTTCCTCGCCTTCGGGACGTACGGGCTGCGCCGCACCGCCGCCCTGCGGCGCACCGGTGTCACCACCACGGCCCGCATCGTCCACCACGCGGTCAGGACGGGCGACGAGGGGGCCAGGTACCACTTCCCCGTCGCGGCCTGGACGACCGCGGACGGGCGCGCCTGCGCGTACGAGTCGAGGTTCGGGCGCGGCTCCGTCGGACCCGGCGCCGCGGTGGGCGCCACCGTCCTGGTGCGCTACGACCCCCGGGACCCGAGCCGGTTCACGATCCAGGGGTGGGAGGGGAAGGGGGTCGACCTCCTGTTCGCCGGGCTGGGCGCGCTGCTCACCACGGGGACCCTCGTCGCGGTGCTCGTCCGGTTCCTCACCCTGCCCGGCTGAGTCGGCAGCGGGCGCGCCGCTATTGGGCCCAGGGCGGCGTGAGGGTGCTGCCGTCGGCGAGCTCTGCGGTGAGGCCCACCCGGGTGGTGACCCACAGGTGGGCGCTCTCCTCGGTGGTGTTGGCGACGCCCAGTTCGGAGCCGGCCGGGGCCACCGCCGCGTCGCCGGACCGCAGTTCGGCGCTCTCGCCGTCGATGGTGAGCCGCAGGCGCCCGGACAGCACGTAGAACGTCTCCTCGGCACTGATCGTGTGGCGCGGCCCCACCATCGCGGGCGGGACCTCGACGCGCCAGGAGGCGAGGTCCTTGCTCCCGGTGTCGGTGCGGACGTAGGAGACGAAACGACCGCCGTGGATCTCGTGCACCACGGCCTCGTCACGGTGGATGAACGGCATTGCGACCTCCGAATGGATCCATATGGACAAGTAGCTTGTCCATTTAGACAAGCAGCTTGCCGAGTTATAGTCAAGGCCATGGATGACGCCCTGGCCTTCTCCGCCCTCGTACTCACGCTCTCCGGACACCTGGTGCAGGAGATCCACACCCGCGTGTCCCAGCAGGGTTTCGAGGACCTGCGCCCGGCGCACGGCTTCGCCTTCGCCCGCATCGCCGCGGGCGGCGCCACCACGGCCGACCTGGCCGAACACCTGGGCGTGACCAAACAGGCCGCCGCCCAACTGGTCGAGGAGCTGGTCCGCAAGGGGTACGTGGAGCGGCATCCGCACCCGCGCGACGCCCGCGCCCGCCTCCTGGCGCTGACCGCGACCGGGCTGGCCGCGACCCGCGCCGCCGACGAGGCGGCCGGGGCCGTCGTGGCTCCGTGGCGCGAGTCCCTGGGCGAGGAGCGCTTCGGCGCACTGGTCGCCGATCTGGCCCGGCTCACCCCGCCGGGCCCCCTGCGCCCCGCCTGGTGAGCGCCCACCGCCGGGTCCGCCGCTGAGCCCCGCCGACCACGGGGCATAGGCTGCGCCGCATGAACGAACGGGGGGCCGGGACGCGCCGGCACGTACGGGACGGGGTGCCCTGGCACGTACTGGAAGGGGTGCCGGCCGGTCGGGCGGAAGTGCCCGGGCTGCTGCGGGGGTTGGTGACCGTCGGCCGACGGTCGAAGGCGTGGGACCGGCTGGAGGAGCGCCTGGGCTGGAGCACCTGCGAGCCGCTCTTCGCCCACGCGGCCTCCCGGCTCTTCGAGTTGCTCCCGGACCTCGACGATCGCCGCCTGGTCCGCGTGCTCGACTTCCTCGCCCGGCGCGGTCACAGCGCCTGCGACAGTGCGGTCGGCGTGCACTACATGAGCTTCACCGTGTTCGCGAACGGCGGGCGCCACGTGCTCCCCCTGGTCGCGCACCGGTCGGCGGAGGTCCGGGCGGGCGCGGCCCACGTCCTGCGCACCATCCGCTGCGCGGACCCCGACGCTCCGGGTGCGCTGCGCCAACAGGCCTCCGTGGAGGCCGACCCGACGGCGCTGGCGTCCCAGCTGCTCGCGGTGGGCATCCTGTCGGGCCTGTCGCCGGCGTCGCCCGGGGCCTCGGCGGCCGCCGCGGCCGAGACCGGCGCGTGGCTGCGGCCGTGGCTGGAGCACGACCAGCCCCTGGTGCGGCTCGCGGCGGCGCAGGGCACCCTGGACACGGACGCGGCGGGGGCGCCCGACGGGGCTCCGGGGACCGGTGACGCGGTGGCCCGCACCCTCACCGCGATCGGGACGGACGCGCTGCCGGAGAGGCCGTGGTGGCCCACCGGGTACGCGCCGGCCGAGCGCCTCGGGCGGCTGCTGGCGCCGTATCCGCCGCAGGCCGCGGCCCTGGTGCGGGCCCTGGCGCGGGAACCCCGCAAGGAGCTGCGCGAGGTGGCCGTCAAGACGGCCGGTGCGCGGCTGCGGTACTGGCGGGACCCGGCGCCGGACCTGTGGGAGACCGTCGCCGCGGCGCTGGACGAGCCGGAACTGGCGTACACGGCCCTCGAGGTCTTCCTCCGGGGCGGTGGGGCCGCGGCTCCCTACGCCGACCGGCTGGTCGGGTACGTCGAGCGGAGTTGGATCGGCGGCCCCCGCCCCCGCACGCACAACGTCGACACCGCGATCCGCACGCTGGTCGCCCTGGGCGAGGACCGGGCGCTTCCCTGGTACGCGAACGTCCGGGGGGACAGCTTCCTGCGGGTCGATCACGTCCCCGAGCGGTGGGCTCCGCGGCTGCTGCCGGTCCTGCGCCGACAGCTCGCCGCCTATTCCCAGGCCCATGACGTGCCCGAGATCCTGCGGACGCTCGCCGACTGGGGTCCCGCCGCGGCGGCTGCCGTGCCCGAGCTCATCGGGCTGCTGGACACCGGCCACGCCCGCCCGGCCGCCGAGGCGTTGGGCCGCATCGGACCGGCGGCCGGTGGCGCGGCCGGGGTGCTCGCGGCCCTCGCGACCACCCCGCACACCCCGTGGGCGGGGCCCCTGTGGCGGGGCGGGCAGAGCGCGGCGTGGGCGCACTGGCGCGTCACGGGCGATCCGGAGCTGGCCCTGCGGGTGTGCGGCGCGGCGGTACGGGTCGGCCCCGGCCGCCCGGTGCTGCGCTACCTGGCCGACCTGGGCCCGCTGGCCACGGCGTACGCCGACGCCGTGCGGCCCCTGATGACCTGTCCCGGCGAGTGGAGCCGGGTCGGCGCGGCCGAGGCGTGGTGGCGGATCACCGGTGACGCGACCCGTGCGGTGGACGCCCTGCTCCCGGAGTTGGCACCGCTGGCCGACCACGGGTTCACCCCGCTCGCCCTGCGGACCGTGGGCGTGCTCGGTGCGATCGGGCGCCCCGCCTCGGCCGCCCGGCCGACCCTGCTCGCGGTGACCTCCTCACCCCGCCGCTACGGCGGCGCCGTCCGGTGCGACGAGGAACTGACCCGCACCGCACGCGCGGCCCTGGCCGGGCTCGACGGGTGACGGCGCAGGAGGGCTGAGCACCGGGGCGCCGGAGCGTCGGCGCCGCAGCGTCGGCATCGGTCGCGGTCGCGGTCGCTTCGGCACTAGTGGTGCCAGGCCCGGCCGCCCACGTTGTGGATGAAGCGCTGGAGCACCTTCAACGTGGCCCGGTACTCCTCGTCCGAGATCCCCTCGTGGCGTTCGGTCCACAGCTCGCCCTGCAGGGCGGCGGCCCGGTCGAAGAAGGTCCGGCCCTGCGGCGTCAGCCCGAGGACGCCCTCGGCGTCCTGCGTGACCCACCCCCGGGCGATGGTCGTGTCGATCTCCTCGGACACGGCCTCCGCGCCGACGGTGAGGTAGCCCTTCAAGATCTCGGTCACCTCCGTACGGCTCTTCGCCCGCTCGGCCCCGGCCACCTGGGCCAGCACCCACCACTGCGGCTGCGTGGTGCCGATCTGCGCCAGTGCGCCCCGGGTGCGGGTGACGACCGCGTCGTAGGCGGCCCAACTCCAGTAACCGATGGGCTGCTTGACCAGTTCGGCATCGTCGTGCGAGTACTCCATGACGGAACTCCGTTCGCGCTGCAAGATCGCTTGATACCGGAACCATAGGAACTCAACCGCGGTTGAGGTCCAGCCCCCTTCCCGACGGGTTTCCGGCGCCCGCGACCCGATTCACCCGGTGGCCGGTGCGAACTCCACGACCAGGGACCGCGGCCCGCGGGTGAAGACGCCCTGCTCGGCGGGGTCGTAGCCGGCCGCCGGACGGAGGTCGACCAGCGCGTCGAGGAGCTGGTTGGTCGCGATCTCCACCTCGGCCTTGGCCAGCAGCGCCCCCACGCAGAAGTGCCGCCCCAGGGCGAAGGCCAGGTGGTCCGCGGCCGCGGAGAAGGCGGTCGTGGTCGTCAGGTCCTCGCGGAAGATGTCGAACCGGTCCGGATCCGCGTACCGCCCGGCGTCTCGGTTGGCCGCCCCGATCAGGCAGGTGACGGTGGCCCCCGCCGGGATCGTGCCGCCGCTCATCGGCACGTCGGTGGCGGCCTGCCGCATGATCATGTGGACGGGCGGGCTGAAGCGCAGGGTCTCCGCGAAGGCCCGGTCGATGAGGGTGCGGTCCCGCCGGACGGCCGCGAGCTGGTCGGGGTCGGCCAGCAGGTTCGCGAAGAGGGCCGCCACGGCCTTGTCGGTGGTCTCGGCGCCCGCGGTGAGCAGCAGGCTGCAGAAGGCCTTGATGTCCTCGTCGCTCATGCTCACGCCGTCGACCCGGGCGGCGCAGAGCCCGGACAGCAGGTCGTCGCCGGGCCGCTCCCGCCGGTCCCGTATCACCGGGAGCATGTACGCGGCGAAGGCCTCCTGGGCCCGCGCCCCGGCCGCGGCGCATTCCGGCTCACCGGAGAGGTTGGCGATGAAGGCGACGAAGGCCCGGTACCAGTCGGCGATGCGTTCCTGGCCGGAGCGGTCCAGCCCGAACATGTCGCCGATGACCGAGATGGGGAAGCGGGAGGCGAAGCCGCTCACCAGGTCGACCGTTCCGGCGCCGCGGAAGGCGTCGATCAGCTCGCGGGCGTTGCGTTCGATGATCGGCACGACCTTCTCGCGGAGCTCGCCCCCGCGGAAGGCCGGGGCCACCAGCGCGCGCCGGGTGGCGTGCTCGCGACCACTCATCTGGAGGATCGTCTTGCCGTGCACGGGCTCGGCCTGCCAGGCGTAGTTGTTCGTGGTGAAGCGCGAGTCCTTGTCCTTGAAGACCCGCGCCACGTCCTCGTAGCGCGAGACGAGGAAGCTCCGCGTCGCCTCGTGCCAGAACAGCGGCGCGCTCTCGCGCAGGACGCGGTAGGTCGGATACGGGTCCTCGGCGAACTGCGGCGACAGGATGTCCGGGGCGTCGTGCGCAGCGGTCATGGGTCTCCCCCATCGGCTCGGCGGTCGACTGCGTGTCGGATGCGTGTCGGATGCGCCAGCGGCATCCGGTCACTGAGCGTCATCCAGGAAACACCAGACGGCACGTGCCCACCAGGGCTTCGACGCCCGTTCCTCGGGGAACTCCGGCTCACCGTGACGCGGGGCGACGCGAGGGGCGCGACGGGCGGTTGGTGGCGGGGGTCGGCCCGGCGCAAGGGATCCGGCCGACCCCGCGGTCCGCCGCCGCGCCGTTCACGAGCCCCCCACGACCCCGCGGACCGCCCGGTGACGCTCCTCGACGGAGGTCCCGGGTTGACTGAATGTTCAGTCAGTGCCAGAGTGACGGCACGTGGTCGCATCACTCTCCGTACCGAGCGGCCGTTGTGGCGCGGAGCGCGCACCCTTGTTCGTAGAGACCGGTTTGTCCATCTACGTCACCGTGCTCCCGCCCAGGCCGGATGCACCTGCCGCCAGCCCACGATCGGAGTCTCCCGTGTCCTTCCCGCCCCCCACCCGACGGACCGTCCTTCGCACCCTCACCGGAATCGGTGCCGTCGTGCTGGGTTCCGCGGCCTGCGGGCCCGCCACGACCGGAGCCCGGGCAGAAGCCCTCGCCGCGCCCTCCCTGACCGCCGCGGGCAGCGGCAAGCGCCGCATGGGCGCCGAGTGGGAGAGCCACACCCGCACCTTCATGGCCTGGCCGGCGCTCAGCTCGGTCTGGAAGCAGGACCTGCGCTACGTCCGCGAGGACATCGCCCGGATCGCCCGGGCCGTCGGCGACTACGAGGCGGTCGTCATGATGGCCCGCCCGGACCAGGTGGACGCGGCCCAGCGCGCCTGCGGCGCCCGGGTCGAGGTCATCCCGCTGCCGGTCGACGACCTGTGGGCGCGCGACACCGTGCCGGTCTTCGTCGAGGAGGGCGCGAAGGTCATCGGCGTCGACTTCAACTTCAACGGCTGGGGCAACAAGCAGGAGCACAAGAACGACGGGGCGGTCGGCCGCGCCGTGCTCCAGAAGTACGGGATCCCCCGGGTCCAGGCCCCCTTCGTCGCCGAGGGCGGCTCCGTCGAGACCGACGGCCAGGGGACCCTGCTGATCACCGAGAGCTCGATCGTCAACGACAACCGCAACCGGGGCAAGAGCCGGGACGCCCTGGAGGCGGAGCTCAAGCAGACCCTGGGCGTCGAGAAGGTGGTCTGGCTGGCCGGTGTGCGCGGCGAGGACATCACCGACGCCCACGTGGACAGCCTCGTGCGCTTCACCGAACCGGGCGTGGTGCTGTTGGACCGCGCCCACCCCAGCACCCCGCCGGACTCCTGGTCGCGCTCGGCCGACCAGGCCCGGTCCGTCCTGTCGAAGACGACGGACGCCCGCGGCCGACGCTTCGAGATCGTCGACCTCCCCCAGCCCGACCTGAACCGGATCAGGGGCGAGGGCGACGACTTCGTCTCCACCTACGCCAACTTCTACGTCGCCAACGACGCCGTCTTCATGCCCAAGTTCGGGGACGCCAAGGCGGACGACCGCGCCCGCGGCATCCTGCGGGAGCACTTCCCCCGGCGGGACGTCGTGCCGGTCTCGATCGACACGATCGCCTCGGGCGGCGGCGGCATCCACTGCTCCACCCACGACCAGCCCGGCAAGCCCGCCGCCTGACGGACGCTGCCGGGTACGGGCCCCCGCGTGCGGGGGCCCGTACCCGGGGCGCGGTCAGGCGCCCCAGCGCAGGGCGATGGTGTCGCCCACGTTGATGACCGTCTCGCGCAGCGCCCCGGCGAAGGCGGAGCCGTCGACGCTGATCTTCCAGGTGTTGCCGCCGCTGTTGGCCTTGCCGTTGACGGCCGTGATCGCGCCGGTGCCCGAGGCGGGGGTCACGCTCGTGACGCAGCCCGACGGGGTGGCACCGGTGGTCGCCGCGGCCAGGACGTCGCCGAGGGTGGTGGTCGCTGCGGTCGGGGTGAAGGCGACCGAGCAGACCTTGAGGTTGCCCGCGCCGTCGTCGACGCTCAGCGCCAGCTTGGTGGCGGTCCCGGCCGTGAAGGCGGACTGGGCCACCCACCGCGGGGCGCCGGGGGTGACGGGGACGGGCGGGGCCGTGGTGAATCCGCCGCCCGCGACGGCGCGCAGCGCGTCGATCGAGGCGTAGGCGGTGGGGGCCGTGTCGGAGGGCTTGTACTTGAAACCGCCCGCCGGGTTGTACTGGTTGGCGATCAGGAAGTCCACGGGGGTCTTGCCGCTGCCGGTGAGGAAGTCCCCGGTCTGCGGGTTGAATCCGCAGGCGTTCAGGCCCGCGACGCCCCAGCCGTTCGAGCTGGTGTTGACCCCGTAGAGGGAGTTGAAGGCGCCGGTGCCGGAAACGAGCGTGCTCTTGAGGAAGTTCTTCGCCCGCACGACACCGGCGTCGGTGTTCGGGACGCCGGAGACGCAGAGCGCGGCCATGGCCGAGCCGGTCATGTCGACGTCGCTCGCGGAGTTGAGGACGGTGGGGTTGCCCTCGCCCTTCTGGTACGTCCAGCCACCGTCCGCATGCTGGTTGGCCCGGATGCGGGTGACCATCGAGTCGGTCAGCGCCTGCGGGATGCGGTCGGCGCCGCTCTGGGTCTTGGCGCCGCGCAGGGCGAGCGCCGCGAAGACCGTGCCGTTGAAGTTCCCGGAGGGGCCGAAGTAACCGGGCTCCGCCGTCTGCCAGTAGGAGTAGACGTGCGCGACGAGGTTGCGCGAGGCCGAGACCCGGGCCGGGTCGATGCCGGCGGCGTAGGCGTTGAGGGTGCCGCGCTCGTAGTCGGTGACCACCGGGGCGGCCTGCGGCCAACCCGCCGTCGACAGCAGGTTCCGGTAGACCGTGCGCGCGTTCTTCGTCATGTCGCCGCCCGGGTAGACGTCGACGACCGCGGTACCGGTGGCGGCGAAGGTGCTGAAGGCCCACTCGTTGGACAGGCCCGAGCCGGCGTACGAACCGTCCGCCGCCTGGAGCGACTTGAGGTAGGCGACGCCGTTGGTCTTGGAGGTGGCGATCTGCGCCGGCGAGGAGGTCGCCGAGGCGGGCAGCGCGGTGAGGACGAGCGCGCCGAGCGCGGCGGGCAGCGCGAGCGCGAGGCGGCGGGAGGTACGGGGACGGGACATGGCCTGCTCCTGGAAATCGGCGGACGCCGGCCGCTCGCCGCACGGGCCTCACGTCGCCGTCGTACGGACACGGCTGGGGCACGGGCCGCAGGGCCGCCGTCCGGAACGCGTGGTACGGCTTCCTGTTGCTGCATCGCCGTATGGGCATTCGGGCTCCGGAACGGCCCCCGCCGTCCCACACCGTTGCGCGTCAGCCCCGGATTCTCACCGGGTTCCCCCATGTGGCAGCCCTGGACGCTACCCGAGTGATCAAGCCACCGCCAGCCACCCGGTCCGCGGACGGACCGGGCCGCGCCGCGGGGACGCGGGCTGAGACGTAGGCCACCTTGACGCGTCCACGGAATCCGTGTTGCACTCCGGCTGATAACTGCTCAGCTCCAGGGGAAGCCGGTCGAATTCCGGCGCTGACCCGCAACCGTAGGCCCGGTTCGTCCCGGGCGAGTCGGAATGCCTGGGGCCGAAACACAGCACGAAGAGCGCCGTCGCGGACTACGGCGTGGTCGTAACAGCTCCTCCGTGGCCCCAGGGCCGTGCGGGGGCGGATCGCCACGCACGCAGCCGCCCGGCAGAGACGAGGGCCGCGGTGGGGACCGAACAGCAGGCGCAACGGACGCGGCCGAGACGGCGGTTCCTCGCGCTCGTCACCGCGTCCTTCCTGACGCTCGGTGCGGCAGTGGCCTTCCTCACTCCTCCCCCGGCCGCCCACGCCGACCCGATCGAGCAGTGCACGGCCGACACCGGCGCCATCGTGGCGGTGGACTTCGGCCCCTTCGGCGGCGCGGTGAGGCGCGGCTGCGACACCACCCCGACGACCGGGTACGAGCTGCTGCACACCGCCGGTTTCACGACCACCGGGACCGTCCACGACGGCCCCGCCTTCATCTGCCGCATCGGCGAGGGGTCCTTCAACTCCGGTACGCAGTACCCGACTCCGGAGAAGGAGCCCTGCACCGTCACCCCGCAGGCCACCGCGTACTGGTCCTACTGGATCGCCTCGCCCGGGCAGCGCAACTGGACCTACAGCCCGCTGGGCGCCATGGCCCGGACCCCCAAGCCCGGTGACGTGGACGCCTGGGTGTACGGCGCCACCTCCGTCGGCGGCACCTCCGGCAAGCCCGCCTTCACCCCCGACGACGTGCGGGCCGGCGGCGTCATCACCCCCGACCCCGCCGTGCCCACGGCTCCGCCCACGGTGCCCGCGGGGACGGTCGACGTACCGGCCGCCCTGCGCTGGATCACCGGGAAGCTGACGGACGGGGAGCGGGTCGTCGACGACGGGGCCACCGCACCGAACCACTTCCTCACCACGGAGGCCGTGTTCGCGCTGACCGCCACGGACCGCAGGAGTCCGGCGGCGAGGAAGGCGGCCGACTTCCTGGCCACGCCCGCGCAGACCGACGCCTACGCCTACCCGGCCGGCAAGGACGGCATCCCGGACGCCACCGCCGCCGCGCGCCTCGCGCTCGTCGCCGAGGCCACGGGCAAGGACCCGCGCGCCTTCGGCGGGCACGACCTGCTCGGCGACCTCCTGAAGTACGTGTGCCCGCGCGACATCGGTGACGGCGACCCCGTCGAAGGCTGCCTGACCAAGGGGGACTTCCGCACGACCGGCCAGTCCGACGCCCAGGCCATGGCCGTCATCGCGCTGATCGGCGGCGGCGTCACCCCGCCCGCCGCCGCCGTGCACCGGCTCGTCGGCCTCCAGTGCGAGGACGGCGGCTTCAGCGGCGTCCTCATCCGCTCCGGCGGCTGGTGCGACAGCGACCCGATCGCCACCGGCCTGATCACCCTGGCCCTCCAGCGCGCCGGTGGCCACGGCGAGGCCGTGCAGAAGGCCCGGGGCGGCCTCAAGAAGTCCCAGCTGCCGACCGGCGCCTGGCCCTCCGCCCCGTACGAGACCACCGGCAGCCCGGCCGCCACCGCCTGGGCCGCCCAGGCGCTGCGCGCCCTCGGTGACGACGCCTTCGCGGACGCCGGTCTCTCCTGGCTGTCCAAGCGGCAGCTCCCCACGGGCGGTTTCGGCTTCGACGAGAACGACACCGACTCCCGGATGTTCGCCACCGCCCCGGCCGCCGTCGCGGGCGCCAAGGGCGACCTGGTCCTGCTGACCACCAAGCCGGTCGACCCGACGCCGACCACCCCGCCCACCACCGCCCCGCCGACCGCCCCGCCGACCGGTGACGGCCCGGACCTGGGCAAGGGCACGGCGTACCTCGCCGACCGCGCCCGACTGGTCCAGGGCCGGTACTACGAGAGCGGCGCGGGCACCGGCTTCGCCGACTACGGCCTGACCATCGACGGCGCCTACGCGCTCGCCGCCACCGGCCGGGACAACACCACCCTGCGCAACATCGTCGACTTCCTCGACAAGGGCGGCAAGGACGGCAAGGGCCGCACCGTCAACGACTGGACGCTCATCGGCACCAAGTACGCGGGCGGCGGCTCCCTCGGCAAGACGGCCCTCCTCGCCGAGGCCGTCGGCCGCGACCCCCGCCACTTCGGCGGTCAGGACCTGATCGCCGCCCTCGCCAAGGGCATCTGCCCGGCCAGGAGCGAGACGCCCCAGCAGTGCGCGGCGAAGGGCAACTACACCTACGCCACTTCGGTCTTCTCCCAGTCCCTCGGCATCATCGCCCAGGTCCGCGCGGGCGAGGGCGCCGCCGCGGCCGAGCCCGTCGCCTTCCTCAAGGGCCTCCAGAGCCCCTCGGGGGCGTGGCCCAGCCTCATCGGCGAGCCCAGCCAGGACGAGGTGGACTCCACCGCGATGGCCGCCATGGCCCTCGACCTGCTGCCGGACGCCGCCTCGCAGACGGCCGTCGACAAGGCGATCGCCTGGCTGGCCGCCCAGCAGAAGGACGACGGCGGCTTCCCCGGCGCGTCTGGCAACTCCGTCAACTCCGCCGCCCTCGCCGTGCAGGGCATGTCCCTGGATCCGGCGAAGTACACCGACCGCATCGCCAAGGCGCGGACGTTCCTGCGTGCGCAGCAGAACGGCGACGGCGGCTTCCGGATCGCCAAGGAGGGCCAGGCCGGATCCGACGTCCGCGCTTCCGCCCAGGCGGTCGGCGGCGCCACCGGGATCTCCTTCGGCCTGCTGACCCGGGACCTGAACGGCACCACCCCGCAGCCCGTTCCCAGCACGTCCGGACAGGCTGCGGGCGGCACCGGCTCGCCCGTCATCGTGACTCCGGGCGAGAGCGGCGGCGCGGGCTCGGCGGGCGGTTCGGCGGGCGGTGCGGGCGCGGCCGGCGGTTCGGGCGGCGGCCTCGCCTCCACCGGCGTCCAGGTCGGCGCCCTCGCCGTCGCCTCCTTCCTGCTGGTCCTCGGCGGCTGGGCCGTGACCCGCGCCGCCGGACGCCGCCGCGAGCGCACCGGGAGCGGAGCATGACGCGCCGGGATCCGGGAACGACGCGCCACCGCGTGGTGCGGGCGCCGGCCCGCACGGCCGCCGCGCTGGGGCTGGCCGTGGCGGCGCTGAGCGCCACGGCGGCTCCCGCCGGGGCCGCGCCGCAGCCGATGGGCCAGTGCACCACCAGCTCGGGAGCGGTCCTCGCCGTCGACTTCTCCCGGTGGGGCGGGCCGGTCTACCGCTCCTGCGGCACGACGCCCACCACCGGCTACGAGCTCCTCAACCAGGGCGGCTGGGCCACCACCGGCACCGGCCACGACGGACCCGCCTTCATCTGCCGGATCGGCTACAGCGGCCACCAGGGCGGCAAGCAGTTCCCGACGCCGCAGCAGGACGACTGCGTGCTGACCCCACCCGCCTCGGCGTACTGGTCGTACTGGCACGCGGGGCCGGGCCAGAACACCTGGGAGTACAGCCAGCTCGGCGCCATGCTCTACAAGCCGAAGCCCGGCAGCGTGGACCTGTGGATCTTCGGCGCGACCAACGTCGAGGGCACCGAGGGCAAGCCCTCGCTCACCCCCGACCAGCTGCGCGCGCACAACGCCGCCCCGACGGGCGGGCCCGCACCGAAGGACACCCGCACCGCCGCGCCCCTCCCGCCGAACGTCGACACGGGCCCCCGGCCGCAGGACCCGCCCCCGGCCGCGGCGCCCCCGGCGGCGACCGCCCCGGCGGCCACGACCGCGCCGCCCGGCCCGACGGCATCGACCGCCCCCTCCGGGAGCCCCTCGCCGACGCCCGCCGCGAGCGCGTCGACCGGCGCCCCCGCGGCGGCCGCCCCGGCCCCCGGCCCCCAGGTGGTCGAGGCGGCGCCCGCCGCCGACGCCGCCCACGACACGGGCTCGTACCTGCCCGCCGTCGCCACCGGGGCGCTGGTGCTCCTGATCGCCGGCGCCGCCGTGTTCGCGGCCAAGCGCCGCCGTCGTACGGAGTAGCCGCGTGGCACGCACCACCACCGCGGCGGCCGCGCCGCCCGCGGCCGGTTCCGCGCCGGACGCGGGCGGCCGCCGGCTGCCCCGCACCCTGCACCCGGTCGCCTGGTGGGTCTGGGCCCTCGCGCTCGCCACCGCCGTCAGCCGCACCAACAACCCGCTGCTGCTGTTCCTCGTCCTGGCCGTCCTCGGCTACGTCATCACCGTGCGCCGCACCGATGCCCCGTGGGCCCGCGGCTTCAAGTACTACCTCTACCTGGCGCTGACCGTGGTCGCCATCCGCGTGACCTTCCGCGCGGTCTTCGCCACCGGCATCACCCCCCGCGACCACTTCCTCTTCTCCCTCCCCCACATCCCGACCCCCGACTGGTACGCCGGTATCCAACTCGGCGGCCCCGTCTCCCTGGAGGCGCTGCTCTCGGCCGCCACCGACGGACTGCGCCTGGCCTGCATGCTGTGCTGCATCGGGGCGGCCAACACCCTGGCCAACCCGAAGCGGGCGCTGCGCGTCCTGCCCGGCGCGCTGTACGAGCTCGGCGTCGCCGTCACCGTGTCCCTCAGCGTCGCGCCGCAGCTGGTCCAGAGCGTGCAGCGGGTGCACCGGGCCAAGCGCTTGCGGGCGGGCCGCTCGAAGGGGCTGCGGGCGCTGCGCGGGATCGTCGTCCCGGTCCTGGAGGACGCCCTGGAGCGCTCCCTGCGGCTGGCCGCCGCCATGGACTCCCGCGGTTACGGTCGCGCGGGCACCGCCACCCGCCGCTCCCGCCGGGTGACCGGCGCGCTCATGCTGCTCGGGATGTGCGGACTGTGCGCCGGGGCCTACGGGCTCCTCGACGCCACCGCCCCCGCCCTGCTCGGCCTGCCCGCCATGGGCGCGGGCGCGCTGCTGTGCTTCGCGGGGCTGCGGCTCGGCGGGCGCCGGATCACCCGGACCGCCTACCGGCCCGACCCGTGGCGCGCCGCCGAATGGTCCGTCGCGGGCTGCGGGGTGCTCTCCGCCGTGCTCCTCTTCGCCAACGTCGGCTTCAACGCGGCCGAGCTGAACCCCTCGATCTACCCGCTCAGTTGGCCCACCCTCCCGCTGGTCCCCGCGGCCGCCGTGCTGCTGGCCGGGGCCGCGGGCTTCCTGGCGCCGCCGCCAACTCCACCCGCCCGACCCGCCGTCCCCGCACCGCGCACCGAGGAACCCAAGTGATCACCTTCGACCAGGTCCGCGTCCAGTACGAGGACACGTCCGAGCCCGTGCTGCGCGATGTGGACCTGACCGTGGAGGAGGGCGAACTCTGCCTCGTCGTCGGTCACACCGGTGTCGGCAAGTCCACGCTCCTGGGCGCCGTGAACGGTCTGGTCCCGCACTTCACCGGGGGCACCCTGTACGGCCGGGTCACCGTCGACGGTCGCGACACCGCGCACCACCCGCCCCGCGAACTCGCCGACGTCGTCGGGGTGGTGGGGCAGGACCCGCTCGACGGTTTCGTCACCGACACCGTCGAGGAGGAACTCGCCTACGCCATGGAGCAGTTGGCGGTGGCTCCGGCGACGATGCGCAAGCGGGTCGAGGAGACCCTGGACCTCCTGGGCCTGGCCGACCTGCGCCACCGCGCCCTGCACGAGCTGTCCGGCGGCCAGCAGCAGCGCGTCGCCATCGGGTCCGTCCTGACCGCGCATCCGCGCGTGCTGGTGCTGGACGAGCCGACCTCCGCGCTCGACCCGACCGCGGCGGAGGAGGTGCTGGCCGCGATCACCCGCCTCGTCCACGACCTCGGGGTCACGGTCCTGTTGGCCGAACACCGCCTGGAGCGCGTCGTCCAGTACGCCGACCGGGTCATCCACCTGCCCGGCGACGGCCGCGTCGTGTCCGGGCCGCCCGCCGAGATCTTCCGTACGTCGTCCATCGCGCCGCCGATCGTGGAGCTGGGCCGGGCGGCCGGTTGGTCACCGCTGCCGCTCTCGATCCGCGACGCCCGCCGCGCCGCCGCGCCGCTGCGCGCCCGGCTGGCGGACCGCGTCGCGCCGCCGGTGCGCCCGGCGCCCGCGGCCGATCGCCCGGTGCTGCTGCGCGCCCGCGGGGTCACCGTGACCTACCACGGCGTCCCGGCCGTGCGCGAGGTCGGCCTCGCGCTCCACGGCGGCGAGGTGACCGCGCTCATGGGTCGCAACGGCTCCGGCAAGTCCTCCCTCCTCTGGGCGCTCCAGGGCTCCGGCCCCCGCAAGGCGGGGACCGTCGCCGTCGCCGCCGGAGGGGACGGCGGGGGCGCCGCGAAGCCCCGGGACCCCAAGGACCTCTCCGCGGCCGCGGCCCGCCGCCTGGTGGGCCTGGTCCCGCAGACCCCCACCGACCTGCTCTACCTCGAATCGGTCGAGCAGGAGCTCGACCAGGCCGACAGCGAGTCCGAGGTGGGCGGGGACGGCGTACGGGCACGGGCGATCCTGGACCGACTGGCCCCCGGCATCGACGGCACCACCCATCCCCGGGACCTCTCCGAGGGCCAGAAGCTCGCCCTCGTCCTCGCGATCCAGCTCACCGCCGCGCCCCGGGTGCTGCTGCTCGACGAACCGACCCGCGGGCTCGACTACCGCGCCAAGGGGGAACTGATCCGCATCGTCGACGACCTCGCGGCGCAGGGCCGGGCCGTGGTGATCTCCACCCACGACGTCGAGTTCGTCGCCCGCGCCGCGGACCGCGTGGTGGTGATGGCCGAAGGGGACGTGGTCGCCGACGGCCCCACCACCGAAGTCATCGTCGCCTCGCCCGTCTTCGCCCCGCAGACCGCGAAGATCCTCGCGCCGCTGCCCTTCTTGACGGTCGATCAGCTGGCGGCCGTACTCCCCGCCGCGCCGCCGGCCGACGGAACGGACCCGCACGCGTGAGCACGTACACCGCGGCCATCCGGATCCGCGCCCGGGCCGGGGTCGTGATCGCCATGGCGGCCTTCCTCGGGATCGTCGCCTTCTTCTGGCCGTTCCTCGTCGCGCCGGGGAAGTTCGGCTCGAACTACGCCCCGCCGCTGATCTTCGGCGTGCTCCTGGTCGTCGTGCTCTGCGTGGTGGTCTCCGAGATCGCCGAAGGGGGCATCAGTTCCAAGGCCCTGGCCATGCTGGGCGTGCTCTCCGCGGTCAACGCCGCCATCCGCCCGCTGGGGGCGGGCACCGCCGGGATCGAGACCGTCTTCTTCATCCTCGTCCTGGCCGGGCGGGTCTACGGTCCCGGTTTCGGCTTCACGCTGGGCTGCACCTCGCTCTTCGCCTCCGCCCTCATCACCGGCGGGGTGGGGCCGTGGATGCCCTACCAGATGTTCGGCTGCGCCTTCGTCGGCATGCTCGCCGGGTTTCTCCCGAAGGCCTCGGGGCGCCGGGAGGTCGCCCTGCTCGCCTGCTACGGCTCGGTGTCCGGGTACCTCTTCGGCTTCCTCCTGAACCTGTCCTTCTGGCCCTTCTCCCTCGATCCGAACAGCTCCATCGCCTATCTGCCGGGCCTGCCCTTCACCGAGCAGTTCCACCGCTACCTCGCCTTCGACCTGGCCACCTCGCTCGGTTGGGACACCGGACGGGCCGTCACCAACTTCGTCTGCGTCTGCCTGGCGGGACCGGCGGTGCTCACGGTCTTCCGGCGGGCCGCGCGCAAGGCCCGTTTCCAGGCCCCGATCCGTTTCGAGCCGCCCCGCACCCCTCCTCCAACGGATTGAATCTGATCACCCATTAGCCATAAACGATCACGCTAAGTGCCTTGTCATCGGCATTTGTGTGAATAGCTGACCGCACCGCTCCACCCCTGGGGAGTCGGATCCTCCGAAGGGTGTGCGATGCGACGTGTCTCCGAGAACCGGCCCGGCGGCTCGTACGGGCGCGCTCGCACCGCGCTCTGCGCGGTGGCGGCCTGCTGGTTCCTGCCGCTGACGCCCGCGGTCGCGGCGCAGCCGTCCCCCTCAGCGCCGCCCCCGTCGCCCGGCGCGCGGGCGGCGGCCCCCACGGCGGTACCGGAGCCCGCGGGCGGCGTCCCGCGGGCTGCGGAGGGCGCGGATCCGCGGACCCCGGACAGCGCCGACCTCGCGGTGTCCGGCGTGCTGCGGCCCGGCGTGTCCGGGGACCGGGAGCAGCGGGAGGGCGCGGCCTCGGCGGTGCGGGAGACCTTCGACTACGTCGTGACGGTGACCAACCGCGGCCCCTCCACCGCCCGGCAGGTGCGTGTCACCGACCGGCTGCCCGCCTCCCTGGAGTTCGTCTCCTCCCGCGACGGCTGCACGGCGCGCGGTACGACGGTGGTGTGCGGGCCGTTGGACACGCTGCCGGTGGGTGCCTCGCACGCGTGGGTGATCACCGTGCGGTTGGCGGCCGACTACCGCGGGGACGGCGCGGACATCGTCAACGAGGCGGTGGTCGACGCGGCGACCTCGGACCCCGACTCCCACAACAACACCACGTCCCTGACGGGCCTCAAGGTGCCGATCAGCGCGCGCACCGCCGACCTCTCGCTCCGCAAGACGGCGCAGCTCGCCAAGGGGCGCGAACACGTCAGGCCCGGCGAGAAGTTCACGTACCTGATCTCGGTGCACAACCAGGGCCCGGGCACGGCCCGACAGGTCACCGTCACCGACCTGCTCCCCTCCTCGCTCACCCTGCTCTCCTCGCCCGACGACTGCGAACTCGAGCGGGGACAGGACCGACGGGTGGTGTGCCCGCCGCTCCCGCGCCTGGCGGCCGGGGAGACGGCGGAGTTCCGGATCACCGTGCTCGCCGGCGCCACGGACCGGGCCAACCCTCCGGCGAGCATCTGCACGCCCCTGCAGAACGTCGCGCGCGTCGCCAGTGCGAGCTTCGATCCCGACCCGTCGGACAACGCCAACGCGCCCGACACCACCGGACCGCACGGTGGCCGGCTCTGCCTGATCTCCGACGGCGGCAAGGACCACCACGGCGACGACGGCGACGGTGACGACGGCGACGACGGCGATGGCGGCGATGACGGTCGTGACGACGCGCACGGCGGGCACGAGGACCACGGCGGCCGGGGCGAACACGGCCGCGAGGACCAGCACGGCGGCCGCGGCGACCTGGCCGACTCCGGGGCCGCCGTGCCGCAGTGGCTGCTGTGGGCCTCGGCCTCCCTGGTGGCCGGTGGAGCCGCACTGCGCACGGCGTCCCGCACCCGGTCCCGGACGTGACCCCGGGGCGTGCGCCCGGGGCCTGGCCCCGGAGCGACGCCCCCGCCGACCACCGCCGAGCGAGCAGACGAGGAACCACAGGAATGACAGTGCCCTGGAGCCCGACCCCGAGCCCGGGCCGGCGCGGGAGCCGGTACGCGGCCCGGCACCGCCGGTGGCGGCGGGCCGCCGTACCGGTGCTGTGGGCCGCCGCCCTGCTGCTGCCGCTCGCCCCGGCGGCAGCGGCCCCGGCCCCCGGCCCGGACCCGGTCGCCGGGACCCGCGCGGCGGCCGACGGACGCGGTCCCCGGGCCCTCGCCTTCCCCGTCAACGAGACCTTCGACAGCTCCACCAACCTGGGCACCGCCAGCGGCAACGCCAGCTATCCGGGCGGTGGTTGGCTGCGGCTGACGTCCGCGAGCAGTTCCCAGGCCGGCACCTGGAAGATGAAGGACTCCTTCCCTTCCAGTCTCGGCATCCTCGCCGAGTTCAGCTACGCCACCTACGGCGGAACCGCCTTCGAGGGCAAGCGCGGTGACGGTCTGTCGTTCTACCTGGCCGACGGCGCGGCCTCCGACGGGGTCGGCCCCTCCGGCGGCAGCCTCGGCTACGCCTGCTCGGGCCCGCTGCCGGCCCGGTGCACGTCCTCGGGCGTTCCGGGCGCCTACCTCGGCATCGGACTGGACGAGTTCGGCAACTTCTCCTCGGACGTGGTCGGCAACGGCGGGCCGGGCAACCGGGCGAACAAGATCGTGGTGCGCGGCGGCGGCAACGGCTCGACCGGCTACCGCTACGCCACCGCCGTGGACGGGCCGGGCGGGACCGTGGAGACCGGCAGCCGCGCCAAGGAACGCAAGGTGCGCGTCTCCCTGCTGCCCAGCGGTACCAAGATGTTGCTGTCGGTGTGGTCCGACAGCGGCCCCGACACCGCCATGACCCAGCTCGTCGCCGACTACGACGTCACCGGGATCACCGGCCAGCCGAAGCTGCCGGACACCCTCAAGGTGGGCTTCTCCGGGAGCACCGGCGGCGCGACGAACATGCACGAGATCGACGACCTCAGGATCAACGTGCCGGCCGACCTCACGATCGTGAAGTCGGGCGCCCCCGCGAGCGTGCCCGCGGGCGGCGGGCCGGTGACCTACACCCTCACCGTCTCCAACAGCCAGGCCAACGAGGTCACGGGCGCCGCCGTGCGCGACACGGTGCCCGGGCTGACCGACGTCACCTGGACCTGCCGCGCCGGTACCGGCGGCACCTGCGGCCGGGCCTCCGGCAGCGGGAACGCGCTGGACACGACGGCCGACTTCAAGCGGGGCGGCTCGGTCACCTACACGGTCACCGGTACGGCTCCGGCCCAGCCGGTCACCCTCACCAACACGGCCACCGTGACCGCCCCGGCGGACCGCACGGACACCAATCCGGCCGACAACAGCTCCACCTCCGCCAGCACGGTCGTGACGGCGCGCGCCGACGTCGCCGCGCTCAAGGAAGGGGTCGGACCGGGTCCCGTGGCCCCCGGCCAGGAGTTCGACTACAAGATCACCGCACGCAACCTGGGGCCCTCCCACACGACCTCCGTCAAGATCGCCGACACGCTTCCGGCGCCGCTGCGGTTCGTCTCCTCCCCCGACGGGTGCACGGCCTCGGGCCAGCAGCTGTCCTGCCCGGTCCGGGCCGCGCTGGGCGCCGGGGCGGACACCTCGTGGACCGTGCGCGTCCGGCTGGACGCGGCCTACGAGGGCGACGGATCGGACCTCGGGAACGTCGCGACGGTCCAGCACGCCGTGACCGACCCGCAGTCGGCGAACAACACGAGTGCGGCCGCCGCCCCGCCCGGCGGAGTGGCGCCGGCCCGCGCGGACCTCTCGCTGACCAAGGCCGCCGAGAACAAGTCCCCGGTCGCGCCCGGCGAGACCTTCACCTACACGGTGACCGTGCGCAACGCGGGCCCGTCCGTGGCCCGCCGGGTCTCCGTCGCCGACCCGCTGCCCGCGGCGCTCGCCTTCGTCTCCTCGGCCGGGGGCTGTACCGCCGTCGGCCGCGACGTCACCTGCGCCGCGGAAGCGGCGCTGGCCCCGGGCGGGGTCCGCTCGTGGACCTTCACCGTGCGCCTCGACCCGGCGTACAGCGGTGACGGCAAGACCGTGCAGAACACCGCGACCGCCCGGTCGGACACCGCCGATCCGAACCCGCTCGACAACAAGGGCTCCGACGGCGTGCCCGGCGGGCGGGTCCGCCCGCCGACCGCCGACATCGAGCTGGCCAAACGGGCCGTCGCGGGCTGACCCCGGGCCCCGCCCGGCAGCCCCGCTCGACCGCCCCGCTCCCCCACCGACTCCCGTACGCGCGCGCAGCGCTCCGTACGGTCCGTGTTCCCCCGCTCCCTCCCCCCGCACGAAACGGAAACGATGCGCGATGACGACGACACCAGGCCGGCGGCCGGTGGTGTGGGCCCTGGCCCCACTGCTCTGCGCCGCGGCCCTGTGGACCGGACCGGTCCCCGCCGCTGCCGCGGCCGCCGCACTGCCCGGGGGAGGGCAGACGGTCGAGGTGACGGCACGGCGTGCCAAGGCCCCCGGTGACCTGATCACCTACACGCTCACCGCGAAGAACAAGGGCCCGTCGGTGGCCCGCAACGTCACCGCGACGGACAAGCTCCCGGCCGGGATCTCCTTCGTGGACTCCTCCGACGGCTGCACCGCCGTCGGCCAGACCGTCACCTGCGGGCCCGAACCGCAGCTGGCCGCCGGGCAGTCGAAGAGCTGGACCTTCCACGCGCGGCTGAGTCCCTCGTACCAGGGCGACGGCACCGACCTCGGCAACAGCGCGACCGGCACCTCGGACGCCACCGACCCCGATCCGGGCAACAACAAGCCGGATCCGGTGCTGCCGCCGGGGCCCTTCGACCCCGTCTCGGACCTGGCCACCGTCAAGACCCCGCTCGGTGCGGGCCCGACCATCCCCGGCCAGGAGTACGAGTACTCGGTCACCACGACCAACAAGGGGCCGTCCGACGCGCGCAACGTCAAGATCGTCGACACCCTGCCCGACGGCCTGACCTTCGTGTCCTCGGCCCACCCGTGCGCGGCGTCCGGACGGACCGTGACCTGCGGACCGCTGGCCCGGCTCGTCCCGGGCGGCGAGGTGGTGTGGACCTTCAAGGTGAAGCTGGACGCCGCCTACGCCGGTGACGGCAGCGACCTGCGCAACACCGCGACCTCCTCGTCCGCGTCCAAGGACCCGGAGCCCGCCGACAACACCTCGCACGCCGTGCTCCCGCCGGGCGGGGTCACCGAGCCGCAGGCCGACGTGTGGACCACGAAGCGGCCCGCCGACGACACCCCGATCGCCCCGGGGCAGACCTTCGAGTACGTGGTGAGCGCGCACAACGACGGCCCCTCCCGGGCCCTCGACACCACCGTCACCGACAAGCTGCCCGCGCAGCTCGCCTTCGTCTCCTCCCCCGACGGCTGCTCGGCCACGAACGGCACGGTCAGCTGCGGCCCGGTGGCCGTGCTGGACCCCACGGGGTCCCGCACCTGGCGGTTCACCGTCCGCCTCGACAGCGGCTACACGGGCGACGGATCCGACATCCGCAACACGGCGACCGCCACCTCGCGGACCAAGGACCCCAACACCGCGAACAACACGAGCAGCCCGGCGGGCCTGCCCGGCAGCAAGGTCAACAAGCCGACCGCGGACCTGGGCGTGACCAAGGAGGCCGTCGGCACGAAGCCGCCGGTGCCGGGCGAGACCTTCGACTACCGGATCAAGGTCACCAACAACGGCCCGTCGGCCGACGCCTTCAACGTCAAGCTCTCCGACAACCTCCCCGAGGGCCTCTCGTACGTGGCGTCCTCGCCCGCCGGGTGCACCGTCGCCGGGCACCTGGTGTCCTGCAAGCGGACGGCCCCGCTCAAGGTCGGCGAGACCGTCGAGTACCTGCTCACCGTCAAGGTGGATCCCGCGTACAGCGGTGACGGCAGTGACCTGAAGAACACCGCCCAGGTGACGGCCGACAACATCGACCCCGCGAGCGGGAACGACAAGAGCACCGCGACCGTGCCCGGCGGGCACGTCACGGACCCCGCGGCGGACCTCGCCATCACCAAGAAGCCCGTCCAGAGCGCCCCCGTGGCCCCGGGCGAGACCTTCGACTACGCCCTGACCGTCACCAACAACGGCCCCTCCCAGGCCGAGCAGATCACCGTCTCGGACACGCTGCCGACCGCGCTGAGCTTCGTCTCGGGCGACGCCACGTGCACCTCCGGACGGACCGTCACCTGCGGCCCGCTGCCGAGTCTGGCGCCGGGGGCCTCGATGACCTGGGTGATCAAGGTGAAGCTGGATCCGGAGTACACCGGCAACGGCTCCGACATCCGCAACACCGCCACCGTCGACTCCCTCACCCACGACCCCAACACCGCGAACAACACGAGCGCGGCCGCCGGCCCGCCCGGCGGAAAGGTCAAGGACCCGACGGCGGACCTGGAGGTCGGCAAGACGACCCCCTGACCCCGTAGCGGTATCCCGCCCGCCCGGCGCCGCGCGCGCCGGGCGGGCACGGGCCCGCTCCGTCCCGCCTCGCGGCGGGTACGGGGCGGGCCTACGGTGGTGTGGCTGTGTTCCCTCACCTGGGTCCTCGGACGACAGGAGATCGTGCGGTGAAGCCAACCCACATCCGGCTGGGCCGGGCCTGCGCGGCCGCCGCCGCGGCGGGCGTGCTCGTCATCACGGCGGTTTCGGCCTCGGCGTACGGCGCCACCGCCCCGCCGCCCTCCCCCTCCGCCTCCTCCCCCTCCTCCTCCGCCAGCGCTTCACCCGGTACGGGCGCCGCCTTCCCGCAGCTCAACGCGGCCGTCGCCGCGCAGTTGGACGCGGCGGTGCGCGAGGTCATGCGCGAGACCGGGGTGCCGGGAGCGACCGTGGGGCTGTGGGCCCCCGGCAAGGGCAGTTACGTGAAGAGCTTCGGCGTCGCCGACAAGGTGACCGGCGAGCCGATGCGCGGCGATCTGCGCGTGCGCATCGGCAGCGAGACCAAGACCTTCACGGTCACCGCGCTCCTCCAGCTCGTCGACCAGGGCAAGCTCGGCCTGGACGACACCATCGGCACGTACGTCCCCGGCGTGCCGAACGGCGACCGCATCACCCTGCGCGAACTGGCCGGCATGCGCAGCGGGTTGTTCAACTACACCCTCGACCCCGGCATGATCAAGGCGTTCGAGGGCGATCCCGCGCAGAGCTTCGAACCGCAGCAGCTGCTGGACTACTCCTTCAAGCACCCGGTGAACTTCGCGCCCGGCGCGAAGTTCGAGTACTCCAACACCAACTTGGTGCTGCTCGGCCTGGTGGTGGAGAAGGTGACCGGGCGTCCGCTGCACGAGGTCATCGCGCAGGACGTGCTGGAGCCCGCCGGGCTGCGCGACACGCTCTTCCCGACGGACGCGCGCCTCCCCGATCCGCACGCGCACGGCTACACCGACCAGACGGCCTCGGGGAAGATCGCGGACGCGACGGACTGGAACCCCTCCTGGGCCTGGGCCGCCGGAGCGATGATCTCCGACCTCCAGGACCTGCGCGGTTGGGCACGGGTGCTCGCCACCGGGACCCTGCTGACGCCCGCGACCCAGGCGGAGCGGTTGAAGACCACCGCGATGGACATTCCGGGAGCGGGCTACGGGCTGGGCATCTTCGACGTGCAGGGCTGGATCGGCCACAACGGCTCGCTGCCCGGCTACGAGACCCTGACCGTCTACCTGCCGCAGGCCCAGGCCACGATGGTCATCGTCCTCAACACCGACGTGGAGACCAAGGGTCAGGAGCCCAGCACGCTCTTCGGCGAGGCGGTCACGCAGATCGTGACCCCCGACCACGTGTACCCGGGCCACAAACCGCTGGTCCCCAAGAAGAGCGGCTGAACCGCTACTTCGCCAGCGCCCGGACGGCCTGCCCCTCCAGCTCCAGGCAGCGGTCCACCCGCTGTGCCAGCGCCTCGAAGAGCGCGCCGCGCCCCTCCGCGTCGGCCCCGGCGTCGGCGTCCCGGGCGAGCACGGCCAGTTCCGACCAGTGGCGGGCGGACTCGCGGAAGAGTCCGGCCGCCTCGGGGCGCCCGACCAGGTCGAGGAAGTCGGCGTACAGCGGCCGGGTCGCCCCCGGGGCGGTCCACTCCTCCTCCAGGCAGGCGTGGAGCCGCCCGGTACCGGCGCGCAGGGCCTCGGGGGAAGCGCCGAAGCGGCTCTCCCATCCGGTCCGGGTGGTGCGGTCGCGCAGCTGCGCGGCGAACTTCTCCATCCCGGAGAAGCCGAAGTTCACGTCGAACTGGTTGCCCAGGACGGGCCCGGTGAAGTGGCCGACGGTCGAGGCGATCGCCCCGTCCACGTCCGGCTCCCCCTCGGGCGGCCCGGTGGGCACGATCAGCTGGTGGCGCCCCTTGCGGTGCGCCGTCCAGGCCGCCCCGAACTCCTCGCGGTCGATCCGGTACGGGGTTTCGGCGCCGTCCTCGATCAGCAGGTCGTCGCCGTCGTAGCCGGCGATGACCACGGTGTGCGGGTCGGCGCCGGTCATCTCGGCGTCCGGGTCGGCCTCGTGCCAGGGCAGGGAGGAGCGGTCGACGACGCAGAACGCCGGCTGGCCTTCGTCCAGCGCCGCCCGGACCCGGCCCCAGCGGGGCTTCATCGCGCGCGTGGCGTCGTACGGGACTCCCAGGCGGCCGAGCGCGACCTGCACCCAGGGCTCGGGGTGGGCCTGGGCGACAATGGTGGCGATGGGGGCGCGGCCCTCGTACTCGAAGACGAAGTACATGAAGCCGACGCCCCCGGCGAGGCCCGCGACGAGTTCCTCGTCGTGGACGCTGCCCAGGGCGTGCCGGATCAGGGAGGCTTCCCGGTGGCGTCCGGTACCGAAGTCTTCGTACACGAGCACAGTCATGCGCCCAGCCTAGCCGCGCGGCGGGGGCGGACCGACCCCCGGTGCGGGGCACCGCCCGTCCCCCGCCCATGCCCGGCCGGGCTGACTGACATATCGGTCAGTGCGGCGTGTGGTGGCTCCCGGCCGACGGTCCGATGCTGGAGTCATGGGCGTCCACGGTGGGCCGACGGGCACGACGCGGCGCGCGCTGCGCACCACGCTCGCCGCGTGCGCCGCGTTCTTCGTGTGCCTGTACGGGCTGGACCGGCCCGTCGCGGCGACGTACGCGCTCTTCGGGGTGGTCTCGATGGCCGCCCTCTCCCACGTCCCCGGCACCGGGCGGCAGCGGGCGGCCGCCCTGGTGCGGACGGCGCCCGTCGCCTGGGCGCTGGTCACCGTCGGGAGCTACCTCGCGGTGCGGACCTGGAGCGCCGTGGCCGGCATGCTGGTGATCGGCTTCCTGCTCGCCTTCGCGGCGGCCGCCGGCCCCAGGGCGGCGGGGGCCGCCCCCGGACTGCAGCTGCTCTACATCCTGCCGTGCTTCCCGCCCTACGCCCCGGACACCCTGGTCGAGCGGCTCGCCGGAGTCACCTTCGGGCTGGCGCTGCTGGTCCTCGCCGAGGCGTTCGTCCTGCCCGAGCGGCGCGCCCCCGCCTACCGGGAGCTGGCCGCCCGGGCCGCCGTGACCGCGGCCCGCTGCGCGGTCGAGCTGGAACGCGAGCCGTACCGGCTGTCCCCCGCTTCGGCACTGGCCGCCCCGGCCGCCGGGGAGTCCCTGCGGCCCTTCCGGGTCACGGAGGCCGAGCGTCCCGCGGGGCCCGGGCTGCGGGACCGCGCCCTCAGCCACGCGGGGCTGGCCGCCCGGACGCTCCTCAACCGACTGGTGAACCTCCCCGCGCCGCCGCCGGGCGAGCGGCCGCCGGACCCCGAACCGGAGCTGCTGTCCGCGCTGGCCCGCTGCGCGACCGGGACCGCGGCCCTCCTGCGCGGCCCCGACGCGATCGACCCGGCCCGCACGGCCGACGCCCACGACGCCCACGACGCGCTGCGGCGCGTACGGGCCCGGGCGAGGGCCGCGGGCGCGGACGAGCGACCCACGACGGCGGCCCGGGGCCTGCGCCGGGCCGCGACGCTGGAGGCGGCCGACGCCGCGCTGGCCTTCGCCACGGCGGCCGAGCTGGCCGTGCGGGGCCGCCGGGCCGACCCACCGGCCGAGACCGATCCCGGCCGCTTCTGGTACGCCGGGCAGCGCGCCCCCCGTCTGTGGTGGCACCGGCTGGCCGCCCACGCGGGGCCCCGGTCCGTCCACTTCCAGAACGCCGTCCGGATCAGCCTCGCCCTGGCGGCGGCCCGTACGGTCGCGGGCGTGGAGTCGCTTCCCCACGGCTTCTGGGCGATGCTCGCCGTGCTCAGCCTGACCCGGACCACGGCCGCGCAGACCCGGGCGACCGTACGGCTGGCGCTCACCGGCACGCTCGTCGGCGCCCTGGTGACCGCGGCGCTCCTGACCCTGGTCGGCGGGCGGACCACCGTGTACGCCGTGGCCCTGCCCTTCGTCATGCTCGTCGCCTTCACGGTGGGGCCGGTACGGGGCGTGGGCTGGTCCCAGGGCATGTTCACCCTCGTCGTGTCCTTCGTCTTCGCGCAGCTGGCGCCCGTCACCTGGCGGTTGGCCGAGGTCAGGATCATGGACGTGGTCATCGGCAGCCTGATCGGCACCGTCTTCGGACTGCTGGCCTGGCCACGGGGCGCGCAGGAGGAACTCCACCGGGCGGTCGCCCTGATGCTGGCGCGCGCGGCCGATACCGTCGAGGCCGCCACGGCGGGGGTGGCCGCGGGCGGACCGGGGACCGTCCCCGACGACCGCCCGCTCCAACTCGCCCTGTCGCTGGCCGAGTCGGCGTTCGCACAGCACCAGAGCGAGCCCCGGCCGGCCGTCGGCGGCGCGACGGACTGGCAGGCCGCGATCCTGACGGGCCATCACGTGCTGTGGGGATCGCGGCGGTTGCTCGGCCGGGGCGGCCGCCCCCTGGCCGGGGCCGAGGGCAGGTGGCTGCGCGAGCGCGCGGGCGCGGTGGCCGCGCTGATGCGCGGGGCGCCCGGGGCGGCGCCCGCCGAAGCGGTGCGCACCGGCACGGCGGCACCGGACCTCGCCCCGCCCCGGTTCTTCGCCACCCTCGCCTGGCTTGACTCGCTCACCCGGGACGTGGAGCGCTGGACCGCCCCCGGCGCGCCGCGCTGAACGGACCCGCCCGGGCGGCCCGGGTACCTGACCGGCTGATCCCTACCAGGTGAGCGGCAGCTCGAGGGGGTGGCGCCAGAGGGATCCGACGTTCCAGCGGACCTCCTCGGCCGGGGTCGCGAGCCGCAGACCCGGGAAGCGGTGCAGCAGCGAGGCGACGGAGACCTGCAGGACCATGCGGGCCAGGTGCGATCCCAGGCAGTGGTGGCCGCCGTAGCCGAAGGCCATGTGCGGGGCGGATTCGGTGCGTTCGAAGTCGATCCCGTCCGGCCGGTCGTACACCGAGCCGTCCCGGTTCGCCGTCAGGTAGGAGACCTGCACGGTGTCACCGGCCCGGATCAGCACCCCGCCCAGCTCGACGTCCTCCAGCGCCACCCGAGGGGTGCCCACCCCCTGGCGGAACGGGATGAAGCGGAGCAGTTCCTCCAGTGCCTGCGGCAGCAGTGCGGGCCGGGCCCGTAACTGCTCCAGCCGGTCCGGGTGGGTGAGCAGGGTGTAGACGATGTTGCTGATGGCGTGCGCCGTGGTGTCGTGCCCGGTGACCACCAGCAGCATGGTCAGGACGGCGAGTTCGTCCTCCGTCAGGGTCTCCTCCCCGATCCGCGCGGTGGCGAGCGCGCTGATCAGATCGCCTCCGGGACGCCGACGGCGGGCGAGCGAGAGCGCACCGAAGTACGCGCGCAGCCGCGCCTCGGCCCCGACCGCCGCGGCCCGCCCGTCGGGGTGCATCGACGTCATGTCGGTGGCCCACGCCCGCAGCCGGGGCCGGTCCTCCTCTGGCACGCCCATCAACTGATAGATCGTCAACAGAGGGATCTCGTGGGCGAGGTGGGACACCAGATCCGCGCGCCCGGCCTCGGCCACGGCGGCCGCCATGGCGTCCAGCAGGCCGTCGACCGTCGTGCGGACCCACGGCCGCACGGCCTCCACCGCCGGGATGGTGAAGGCGCCGATGACGAGGCGGCGGACCCGGTTGAGCACCGGCGGGTCCATGAGGTTGATCGACCCGTCCGCGACGACGGGGACCGGGGTGGTGCGCGGGAAGTCCTGTCCGACGAGTGCGGCCCGACTGAAACGGCGGTCGGAGGTGACGGTGCGCACGTCGGCGTACCGGGTCACCAACCAGCAGTCGCCCTGCCCGTACGGCATGGCGATGCGCGTGATCGGCGCCCGGGCCCGCAGCCCCGCCATGGCGGGGTCCGGCTCCAGGGCCACGTCGTGGCGGAAGGGGCAACTGCGGACGGTCTCGGGGCCGGTGGGCTCGGCGTCCGTGTCGGCGTGGGGGCGGGCGTGGGTCATCCGGGCACTCCTTGTCGGTGCGGCGGGTGCGGGCGGCGGCCCGGGAGCGGGGCCGGGGGTGCGGTGACGGGCACGGTCACCCGCAGGGGTGACCGGTCGGGTGGCACGATGTCACTCCCCCGCCGCCGGGGGACCCCTCGGCACGGCACCGTGCCCCGTACACCTTCAAGACCGCTGGTTCACAAGGGCGTTCGGGCGCCGCCGACCGGCAGGGCGGCGCAGCGATGTGGAAGATCATGTGCCCGTTATAGCGCCACACACGCCCCACTGGTACGCCCCGTTCACACTGCACCGGCACGGCGGCGTACGTACGGTGGATCGCGGAGTCCAGGGCGCGGCAGCCCGTGCGTCGGGCCGGTGGGCCGCCGCGCCCCGCCGCGTCACTTCTGCGCCAGGACTCCCGCGCCGGTGTGCTCGGTGCCCGGAGCCGCCTCGACGGTCTGGCTGTACGGGTTGTCCTTCGAGGCGGGCCGGATCTTCTGCGCGGGGACGTGGTCGGTTCCGGGCGCGGCGTGGACCGTCCGCTGCCGGTGGGAGTCCTTGCCCGGGGTTCCGCCGTGGCCGTCCGCGGCGTGCGCGGCGCCGCCGAAGGCGACGGTGCCGAGCAGGACCGCGGCGGAGGTGGCGACGATGCGCTTGCTGATCTTCATGGGGAGCTCCTTGGAGTGACTGTCCGTCGGGCTGTCCGACTGACACCACGAACCTAGGAGAAAAGGACATTTCGCCGCTCTAACGCCTTCCGGGCCTCCGGGCCCCGTGCTCTTACGCCCCGCCGACCCGACCCGGTCCACGACCGAATCCACGACCCGGTCCGCGACCCGATTCCTACGGGAGAGTCGACTTGTCCGATTGAAGGGTCACGGTGTCCGCGCGTCTGGTAGTTATCACGCGGAGAGTTGCCGGAGGCCCGGACCGGGCCCGGGAACGACGGTCCGGGGCGCAGCCGTGACGGCCCCGGCGGGGTACTGAGGAGCGCGGGGGTGGGGACGGTGCGACGCGAGCCGCTGGGGGACCTGGTGGTGGTGGTCCCGGGCATTCTGGGCAGCCGCCTGGCAGTGGACGGCAGGGAGGTGTGGGGCGCGTCGGCCGGTGCGGTCTGGCAGGGCATCCGGACCTTCGCCGGGTCCGTGAAGGGCCTTCGACTTCCGAAGGACCTCGGTGACGGGCACCCCGGGGACGGCGTGACGGCGGTCGGGCTCGTCCCGTCCCTGCACGCGCTGCCCGGGGTGTGGCCGCTGGTCAACGGCTACAGCGGCCTGCTCGGCTGGCTGGAACGCACGTTCACGCTGCGCCGTGCGCTGCCGGGCGATCGAGCGGACGCTCCGGTGAACCTGGTCGAGTTCGCCTACGACTGGCGGCTGTCGTGCCGCTACAACGCACGGCAGCTGGCCGCCCGGGTGGACGAGGCACTGGGGCGGTGGCGGGAGTCCGCCCCGCACCGCGCGGACGCCCGGGTGCGACTGGTGTGCCACTCCATGGGCGGGCTGGTGGGCCGGTACTACGTGGAGTGCGCGGGCGGCGCGGAGGTGACCCGGCAACTGATCACGCTGGGGACCCCGCACCGGGGCTCGATCGGGGCCCTGGAGTCGCTGGTCAACGGGCACCGGATCGGCGGCGAGCGGCTGGGGGTGGATCTGAGCGGTTTCGGACGCAGCCTCCCGTCCACCCACCAGCTCACTCCCGACTACGCCTGCCTGGAGGGCCCGGACGGGCTGCGGTACCCGAAGGAGATCGCCGGCGGCCTGCACGGTGTGGATCCGCTGCTCCTGGAGGATGCCGGGCGGTTCCACGCCGAGATCCGGTGCGCGGCCGTGCAGCGGATCCGGCGGGGCGGGACGGACCGGCTCTGCCTGCCGGTGGTCGGCGTACGGCAGCCCACCCCGACGACGGCCGCCCTGGAGGGCGAGCGCCTGCGGCTGATCGAGACCATCGAGGGCCACGACGAGGGCGGGGACGGGCGGGTGCCGCGGTTCGCCGCCTACCCCGCCGAACTGCCCATGGACGACCCGACGGTGCGGGCCTCGTTCGCCCATCACGGCGCGATCAAGGGCCACCCCGGGGTCCTGGAGGACCTGTTCGACTGGCTCGCCCCCGCGCCCCGCGTCTACCGCGGCGCGACGGCCGCCTATCCGCTGAGCGTGCGCGTACCGGACTACCTGGCGTCGGGCGCGCCGCTGCCGGTGCGGGTCGAGGTCGCCACCGAGCGCGACGGTGGGGACGAGCTCTCCGTCCGGGCCACCGTGACCGGTGAGGGCGTCTCGGTGTCGGGCACGCTGAGCAACCTCGGCGGGGGCCGCTACACGAGGGCCTTCCCCCGCCTCGGGCCGGGAGCGTACCGGGTCTCCGTCCACGCCTCGCGCGACCACGAGGACACCGCGGTGACCGCACTGACCCTCATCGGAGGCGACGCATGACCCCCAGCGAGCACGCCGACGCGGTCGGCGCCGCGTCCGGCACCGCATCCGTCCCGGGCACGTTCCTGGCGACCGTGTACGACCGCTACGAGGATCCGGCCTTCCGGCCGCTGCCCGGCGCCGTCGAGCAGGTGGACGAACTCGCCGAGGCTCTCGCCCCGTTCGGCTACCGGCCGACCGTCCTGAAGAACCTCGGACAGGGCGCTCTCGTCGACGCTCTCAACGCGTGGCGCAAGCGCTGGCGCGCCGACGGGAACCACGGCCCGGCCGTCGTCGCCTGGTCCGGACACGCGGAGCTCGACGACAAGAGGAACCTCCAGCTCATCACCCGCGCGACGGCGAAGGAGGAGCTGGGGACCCCCGACCTGTTCTACGACCCCGAACGCCTCGCCGGTCAGATCCTGTCCAGCAGCGCGGACCAGATCCTCATCCTCCTCGACACCTGCCACTCCGCCGCCGGGGCCCTCGGCGCCGTCGACCACGCGCTGACCGCCTGGAGCAACCGCACCCTGCCTGAACCCCGCACCTCCTGGCTCGGCGTCCTGGCCGCCTGCCAGGCCCACGAGAAGGCCGCGGGGGGCCGGGGGCTGCTCCTGGAGACCGTACTGCGCCTGCTGCGCGACGGCCCCAGTGGAGCCGGCGACGGCAGCGGAGCCGAGCCGCGATCGGGCCGGTACCGGCACGAGTGGAGCGTGCGCAACGAAGGCATCACCGGGGACACCCTGGCCCAGGCCGCCATGGAGGAGTGCCGCGACAGCGGGCAGGTCCCCGCCTGGGCGGCCACCGGTCGACCCAAGCCGATCTTCCACAACCCGCTGTGGCGGCGGCGCGCCGGTGAGGCGCTGGTGGAACACCTGGTGCTCGCGGCCCGGGGCATCGACCCCACCGAGGAGGGCTGGTTCTTCACCGGGCGGCGCCTCGCCCTCGAGGAGATCACCACCTGGCTCGCCACCGGCGCGCCGGGGATGCTGCTGCTGACCGGCAGCGCCGGAGCAGGGAAGTCGGCCGTCGCGGGCCGCATCGCGGCGCTGTCCCACCCGGAGGAACGCGCCGCCGTCATGGAGCACGCTCCCCTGACGGAGGACGACCCGGACCCGGGCCAGGGCAGCGTGGACGCCGCCCTGCACCTGCGCGGCATGGGCGTACCGGACCTGGCCGCGGCGCTCGCGGACAAGCTGGGCCTGCCCGAGCCGAAGACCCCCGCCGGGCTGATCGCCGACCTGGAAGGACTCGAAGCCAAGGGCGCACGGCGCCACGTCCTGGTGCTGGACGGCCTGGACGAGGCCACGCCCGGGCAGTCGGATCCGATCGCCGACCAACTACTGGTTCCCCTGAGCCGGTTGTGCACCGTACTGCTGGCCTCGCGGGATCGGCCGTTCCGGCCCCACCTCGAACCCGGCGAGACCCTGGAAGCGGCGCTGACCCGCACGGTGGGCGCCGCCGTGAAGGTCCTCGACCTCGACCAACAGCCCGACACAACCGCCGACATCGCCGACTACGTCCGCAAACGCCTCACGGTCGACGGGCTGCCCGTCGAAACGGCGCGGGAGGTGGCCCCGGTCCTCGCCGAACGGGCGGCCAACAGCCGCGGCGGGTTCCTGTTCGCCCGGATCGTCGCGTCCGCGCTCGCCCGCGACCTGGCCGACTCCCCCGACCGGCCGTGGCGCGAGCAGATCCCGGCCACCATCGCCGACGCCCTGACCCGGGACCTGGCCACCGGCACCGCCCTGCGACGCGACGGGCACGACCTGCCGCACGCCGCGGACGACCTCCTCGCCGCACTCGCCTGGGCCGCGGGCAAGGGCATGCCCGCCCACGGCGTCTGGCAGACCGCCGCCCGGGCCGTCAGCCGGCACGACACCGCGTACGGGCCCGCGGACATCGACTGGCTCCTGGCCCACTACGGCCGGTACATCGTCGAGGACAGCGACGGCCACCAGGCCGTCTACCGGCTGTACCACCGCGAGCTCATCACGCACCTCCGGAAAGCGTCCTCCACTCCCGCCGGGGACAGCGGCCCACCCGCACTGTCCATCCTCCGCTCGTTCGTGGACCTGACCCTGGAACAGACGGCCGGGGGCACCCTGCCGGACCTGGCGAACCCCTACCTACAGCGCCACCTGCCCGATCACGCCCTCGCCGCCGGCGGCCCCGGGGTCACGGCGCTGCGGCAACTCGCCGAGGCCAATCCTGACGCCTACCTCCCCGACCTCGCCATGTCACTGAGCTACCTCGCCCTCCGGCTCGCGGAAGTCGGACGGCGCAACGAGGCACTCCCCCCGGCCCAAGAAGCCGCCACCATCTACCGCACACTCACCGAGGCCAACCCCGACACCG
>NZ_JBHWLC010000023.1:0-56202 GCF_042730635.1 Streptomyces sp. NPDC059917 | reverse complement strand
GACGGCGCAACGAGGCACTCCCCCCGGCCCAAGAAGCCGCCACCATCTACCGCACACTCACCGAGGCCAACCCCGACACCTACCTCCCCAACCTCGCAACGTCGCTCAACACCCTCGCCAACCAGCTCGCGGAAGTCGGACGGCATGACGAGGCACTCACCACAGCCCAAGAAGCCGCCACCATCTACCGCACACTCACCGAGGCCAACCCCGACACCTACCTCCCCAACCTCGCAACGTCGCTCAACAACCTCGCCGCCCGGCTCGCGGAAGTCGGACGGCGCAACGAGGCACTCCCCCCGGCCCAAGAAGCCGCCACCATCTACCGCACACTCACCGAGGCCAACCCCGACACCTACCTCCCCAACCTCGCCGGTTCGCTCAACAACCTCGCCGTTCAGCTCTCGGAAATCGGACGGCGCAACGAGGCACTCCCCCCGGCCCAAGAAGCCGCCACCATCTACCGCACACTCACCGAGGCCAACCCCGACGCCTACCTCCCCGACCTCGCCATGTCACTCAACAACCTCGCCAACCAGCTCGCGGAAATCGGACGGTATGACGAGGCACTCACCACAGCCCAAGAAGCCCTCCAACTCCGCCGCACACTCGCCGAGGCCAACCCCGCCGCCTACCTCCCCGACCTCGCCATGTCATTGAGCAACCTCGGCGCCCAGCTCGCGGAGACCGGACGGCATGACGAGGCACTCACCACAGCCCAAGAAGCCGTCCAACTCCGCCGCACACTCGCCGAGGCCAACCCCGCCGCCTACCTCCCCAACCTGGCCATGTCATTGAGCAACCTCGGCGCCCAGCTCGCGGAGACCGGACGGCATGACGAGGCACTCACCACAGCCCAAGAAGCCGCCACCATCTACCGCACACTCACCGAGGCCAACCCCGACGCCTACCTCCCCAACCTCGCAAAGTCACTGAACAACCTCGCCAACCAGCTCGCGGAGTCCGGACGGCATGACGAGGCACTCACCACAGCCCAAGAAGCCGTCCAACTCCACCGCACACTCACCGAGGCCAACCCCGACGCCTACCTCCCCAACCTGGCCATGTCACTGAACAACCTCGCCGTCCAGATCGCGGAGTCCGGACGGCATGACGAGGCACTCACCACAGCCCAAGAAGCCGTCCAACTCCACCGCACACTCACCGAGGCCAACCCCGCCGCCTACCTCCCCAACCTGGCCATGTCACTGAACAACCTCGCCAACCGGCTCGCGGAGTCCGGACGGCATGACGAGGCACTCACCACAGCCCAAGAAGCCGTCCAACTCCACCGCACACTCGCTGAGGCCAACCCCGCCGCCTACCTCCCCAACCTGGCAAAGTCGCTGAACAACCTCGCCAACCAGCTCGCAGGGACCGGACGGCATGACGAGGCCCTGAGGCTCTACGGGGAAGTCATCAGCTCGTGGCACGGACACCCGCGGGTCGTCACACAGCTCTCCTACAGGCGAGCCATGTTTGTCCTGAAACACAGCGGGACGACCGAAGGGGCCGAGGCGTTGTGCACGCTGCTCGCCTCGCCCGCCACGCTCGATAGGCAGATCATCTTCCAGGTTCACCGACTCCTGCAACGCGTGGTCGAATCCGACCCCGCACAGCGCGAGACCGTGATGCGCCTGTGCGGGGAAGGTAGCCGAGCCGCCGAACCACCGACGTGGCTGGACGTCAGCGAGACGGCCCTCAATCTGACAGCGGACTGGATCAACACCGAGACCTGGGCCGACTCCCGTGACTTCTTGGAAGGCCACACCGCCCTGCTCGATCCCTCATCCGCCTTGGCACTGCAGGAGTGGGCGCTGCTTGCCGGCGCCGCGGCCGAACACGCAGAGCTGCTGGACCAGGTGGCGGCCGGCGTTCCAGTGGACGTGGTCTATCGGCCGATGTTGCTGGCCGAGACCCTGACGGCGTGGATCCGGGCAGGTGCCGGGGACGGAGGTTGGGCCGGTTCGGCCGCCTTCCTGGCCGCGCACGCCGAGGGCCTCCTCGCTCCCGACGTGGACGAGGTGCTGGCCGGCATGGGCGAAGGGCCCCAAGGCGAGAGCCAAGTGATCGCCGTGCACCGCGCGATCCTGGCGCTGGCCGCGGCCGACGGCATCGAGGCCGCCTACGGCCTGTTGGAGGACCGGCAGGTACTGCACGCCCGGGTCCAGCGGGCGCTGGAGGCGGCCGACGCGGAGACGCTCGCATGGCTCGCGGTGGTCGAGGAGGGCGTCTTCGACGCGTCCTGGACGGCAACGGTGCACTGGCTGGCCGCCCGCGCCCTCGACGACGCCCCCGCGGTCGCCGACCCGACCGGGGCGGTGGTGCGTGCGGCCCGGCGGGCCGCCGTACCGGACCCGGGAGGCGTCCTGGCCGCCGCGGCGCACGCGGCCGCGCCCGGTGCCGAGGAGCGCAACCGGGCCGTGGCCGAACTCGCGGCCCTGCTGGCGGCCCGGCCCGCGCGGGCCGTCGCGCTGAGCGCCGTCCTCCAGGCGGTCCTGACCAGCACGACCCCGGCGCTCGAAGGGTGAGCGGGCCGCCACCGGCGACCGTACTGATGCTGTCCGCGGTCGCCACCCGCCTCGGCGGCCCCGACACCGGTGCGGAGCAGCGCGAGGTCGTCCAGGTGCTGCGCTCGGCCCGCTATCGCGAGGCACTGACGGTGCACACCGCCCAGGCGGTGCGCGGCGAGGACATCCTGGAGCACCTGCTGGACCGGACACCGACGGTGGTGCACTTCTCCGGCCACGCGACCGACGGGGGCCTGCGGGTCCTGACGGTGGACGGCGGCGACGCGCCGCTGGTCACCGCGGGGCTCGGCGACCTGTTGGCGGCGGCGGGCAAGGGCGTGCGGCTCGTGCTGCTCAACGCCTGTGCCACCAGCGGTGTGGCCGAGGAGTTGGCGGTGACCTCGGGATGTGCGATCGGCTACCCCGGGCGGGTCGGCGACGGGATGGCCATCACCTTCGCCTGCCAGTTCTACCGGTGCATCGGTGCGGGCTACGCGGTGGGACCCGCCCATCGCGCCGCGGTGGCGGTGACCCGGATGTACGGGGCGGAGCCGGGGGAGCTCGCTGTCCTGCACCACGGGCCGGAGGTCGACCCCGAGACCTGGCACCTGTTGCACCCCGCCCACCTGGTCCCGCTGCCCGGCACCGGCATCGTGCCCGATCCGACCGCCTTCCTCGCCCGCCGCGCCGGAGCGAAGCGCTTCACCGCCGTGGTGACCGGCACGACGAACTCCGAGGCCCTCCTGCGGTCGGCCCTCGCCTCCACCGGCGACCTGGAAGTGCAGTGGATACGGATCGACGACGACACGAGCACCGACCACCGGACCTGACGCGGACGCGTAGCTCATCCGTGGAACCGCCCCCCACCGGGGGCGCCTTGGGGCAGGATGGGCTGACGCGGCGACGCCGAGGGGGCGCGGGGTGTGGGAGAGAGTGGTGGGGGACGGTCGCTGGGCGCTGGAACTGGTCTGCGTCTGCTACCTGGGGATCGTGTACATCACCAGTAGGGGCCTGATCGCGGCCCCCCGGTACCGGCTGCTCCAGGGCCGCATCCGGGACTGCCGGGCCCGGGCGTCGGTACTGGCCGCCGCGGACGCCGACGACCCCGTCAGGACGGCGGCGCTGGTCGCCGTGACCGGGCGGTTGGACGAGCTGGAGAAGAGCGGCCTGGTGGTGTGGCGGCTGCTGCCCAGCTCATGGGTGATCGCGATCCCGCTGTCCAAACTGGCCGCCGCCTGGCGGATGCTGCACAGCGCCGAGCGCCAACTCCTGCGCCTGGAGGCACCCGGGGAGATCGCCGCGCACGTCAGGTCGGTACGCCTGCGGCTCGATGCCTCCCCGCATCCCGGTGACAAGGAGCTCGCCGCCGAACTGGCCGCGCGGCCCGCCACCGGGCCCGAGGTCGGCGCCCTCCTGTTCGCGGCCACCGAGCACCTCCACGACCGGGAGGACACCGAGTCCGAGCGCGAGTACGAGCAGCAGCGCATCGCCCTGTGGCTGGCCACGACCGGGCTCGGCGCGGTCCTGCTGATCGGCGCCGTCATGGACCACCGGCTGACGATGGTCTTCGGCGCGCTGGGCGGCTTCCTGTCCCCGCTGATCGGGGTCATGCGCGCTCAGCGCCCCTCCTCCTGGGGAGTGCTGGTGCTGGCCCCGGTCGGCGGCGCCCTCGCCTCGGTCGGCGGGCTGCTCCTGGTCCGCATGCTCGCCGACCCGGAACTCAACCTGCTCGGCCACGTGTTCCTCGACAACTCGTGGAACGCGCCCGCGGCTCCCATCGCCCTGGCGATCTCCCTCCTGTTCGGGTTCTCGGGCACCCTGTTCTCCCGGCTCGCCCTGACCGCCACCGGCCAGCTCCTGGCCACCCCGGGCGCCAGCACGCCGAGCGGCGCGGGCGGGCGCCCCCTGTAGCCGTCGTCCTGGACAATGGCACCGACGATCACGATCATGACGACGGCGCCGACCGGCCCGCACCGGGCACGGTCCCGAGGAACGAAGGATCCATGACCCTCCAAGAAGGCCAGCGGGTGCGGCTCGCGGCGGACACCAGGCTCACCGACTGGGTCGCGGTGACGGACGACTCCCCGGAGTCCCCCGGGACCGTCGTCGGATCGCTGTCCCTGGCGGCGGGCGTCGAGGGAACCGTCGAGCGGGTGGTCGTCCACGACCGGCAGGGCCCGGAGGCCGCCGATTACCTGCGGCTCTCCTCGCTCCTGGAGGACTTCGGCCCGCAGATGCCCCCGGCGAGCCGGCAGCAGCTCGTGGAGAAGGTCGCTTCCCTGGAGCCCCACTGGGTCGCCTACCAGGAGCAGCGGCTGCGCGCGACGGTCCGCGTCCGCCTCGACAACGGCTTCGTCCTGGACGACTCCCCCGAGGACGCCTTCACCCCCGCCTGAGCCCCGCCCGCTCCGGCCCGATCCCCTCAGACGAGCGGCCTCCGCAGGTGGACGTGGGCGAGGAGCGCGAGCCAGGCGGTGGCGAAGAGCCAGCCGCCGAGCACGTCGGTGAACCAGTGGACGCCGAGGTAGACGCGGCTGAGGCCGACCGCCGCGCCCCACAGGCCGATGAGCACCACGGCCGCGCGGGGCACCCGCGAGCCGCGCAGGAACAGTGCGGCGACCAGCAGCCCGGCGGTCATCGCGGCCGTGCTGGTGTGGCCGGAGGGGAAGGACCAGCCCGAGGCGTGCGCGGCCCAGTCGCCGACGGCGGGGCGCGGTCGGGCGACCAGCGCCATGACCGCGTAGCGCAGCACCTGGCCCGCGCCGAGGCACAGCAGCAGCGCGGCGGCCGTACGGGCCCCGCGTCCGGTGGTGCGGCCCGCGTACCACCCGGCCACGAGCAGCAGGACGTACGGGACGAAGCCGGTGCCGGTGTCGGTGAGCAGGCGGGCCACGGCCGCCGCGGAGGCCGGTCGGTGCGTCACGGACCAGCGGTGCAGGCCGGTGTCGGCGGGCAGCAGGTGGTCCGGGGCGCGCGTGACCCACAGCGCCAGCAGCGCGAACAGGGACGCGGCGACCAGGGCCAGCCAGCCGGCGCGGCGGGCGGCGTCGGTACGGGTCATGCGGCGGCCAGCAGGGGGCGCAGCGGGCCGCGCCCGAGCCGGTCGGCCAGCGTTTCCCGGTGGCTCCGGACCGTTCGGGCCGCCGCGGCGGCGACCGCGGCGCCGACGAGGCAGCCGGCCAGCACGTCGTGGGGGTAGTGCGCGCCCACCCACACCCGGGAGGCGGCCATCAGCGCCGCCGCGACCAGGGCCGCGGCGCCGATCCGGCGCGAGACGAAGAGCAGGGCGACGGCGGCCGCCGTCGCGAGGGCGGCGTGGTTGCTGGGGAAGGACCAGTCGCCGGGGGCGGGGCACGCCTCCAGCGTCACGGCGCGCAGGGTCCGGCAGGGCCGGTCCTCGCGCACGGCGAGTTTCAGCAGGGAGTCGACGCCGAAGGCCACCAGGGTGATCGCCGGTACCGCGAGGGCGGTGACCGCCGCGGGGGCGCCCGCGCGCCGGGCCCGCCACCAGCCCACGGCCATCAGCACGGCGAAGAGCGCCAGCCCGTAGGTCGACCAGGCCGAGACGAGGGTGTCGAGCCAGCCGGGGGCCCGGTGGGCGAGCCCGGTCACGTCGACGTAAGCGGGGCCGTCGACGCCTGAGCCGTCGTACGCCAGGGCGTGCGCGGGGACGTACGAGGGCGCGTGGGCGGGTGCGGGGAGGTGCGCGGTGGTCATCCAGCGGATCCGTTCCGGTGCTTGACGGCCCGCCGGGAGCGGAGCAGTTCGATCGCCAGGGGCAGCAGCGACACGGCGACGACGAGGGCGACGATCGGCAGCAGGTAGCGGTCGACGTCGGGGACGGCGGAGCCGAGTCCGTAGCCGGCGAGCACCAGGCCCAGCGTCCAGAGCAGTCCGCCGGCGACCTGCCAGAGGGTGAAGGCGCGGGCCGGGACCTTGAGTGCTCCGGCGAGCGGGTTCAGGACCGTGCGCACCACCGGTACGAAGCGGGCCAGCACGATCGCCTTGGCGTGGCCGTACCGGTCGAGCAGTTCTTCGGCCCGTTCGGCTCCCTCGTGCAGGCGCGGGGACCGGCTGCGGGCGAGGAGGGCTCCGCCCGCCCGGCGTCCGATCAGGTAGCCGCACTGGGCCCCGGTCAGCGCGCCGACGACGGCGGCGGTCAGGACCAGCGGGAGCGAGAGGGTCGTGACCGCTCCGGCCGGGCCCGCGCACAGCAGGCCCGCGGTGAAGAGCAGGGAGTCCCCGGGCAGGAAGAAGCCGATCAGCAGGCCGGTCTCGGCGAACATCACGACCCCGATGCCCACGACGCCGAAGGCGGCCAGGAGCGAGTGCGCGTCGAGCAGGTTGACCGCGAGGTCGGTCGCGGTGGTGACGGTATCGGCCATGGGCGGGCCTCTCGGGGAGTCGGGCGGCGGGCGGTGCGCGGCGGTCGGGGACCCGTGGCCGCGGTGGATCGGCGCTCCGCACGCGGCGCCGATCGACTACAGCCGCGTAGACGGTCTACTGCACTGTAGACGATGTGCGGGTCGAGGACCGTGCAACGGCGCGCGGGGGCGGCCGCGCGGCGGGGCCGTCCGCACCCGCACAATGGGCTCGACGACCGAGCACGGCCCGGTCGGCCGGCAGGAGGCGCGCAGAACGTGAACGACCCCGTACCGCAGGGATCGGCCCGGCCCGAGGGCTGGGCGCAGGACGTGCTGGCCCGGCTGACCGCCGTGGACGCGCTGGACCAGGACCTGATCGACGCGGTCCACGGACAGCCGGACCTGATCGCGGAGACCGGTGCGCGCCGCGCCCGGGCCCTGCACGCGGCCGCCATGGGTCTGGGCCCCGCGGGGTGCGCCGCCGCCGCGGGGGTCTCGGAGGCCCTGCTGACCCGCTGGAGGCGGGACCCGGCCTTCGACGCGGCGCTCGTGGCGGCCACCGCCCTGGCCGCTTCCCTGCCGGTGGCGCCGCACGGGCAGCTCAACGGTTTCGCCCTCGGCGTCCTGCTGCGGTCCCTGGCCCGGGACGCGCACCTCGGCACCGCCGCCCGCGCCGCGGGCCTCACCCGGGACCAGCTCACCCGGATCCGGCGGAGCAACGCCGCCGTCAACGCGCTCGTCGAGGCCGCGCTCCGCGGGGCGCGGGTCCGCCACACCGAGGAGCGGAGCCGCAAGCGCCCGTACGGCTACCGCCTGGTCCACCGCGCCGGGACCACACCGCCCGAGGGGGCGGGACCCGCGGGCGGCCCCTGAGGGGCGGACACCGCCCCGAAGTGGCGGGCGCGCGGGCGCTAGTGTGCGCCTGTGAGCCATTACGTCGTCGTAGGATTCGGGCCCGCCGGGGCCGCCACCGCCCGACTGCTGGCCGCGCGGGGGCACTCGGTACGCGTCGTCACCCGCTCGGGCCGCAGCCCCGAACCGGGCATCGAGCACGTGGCGTTGGACGCGGCGGACGGGGAGCGGCTGAGCGAGGCGGCGCGGGGCGCGGCAGCGGTCTTCGGCTGCGCCGCGCCGCCCTACCACCACTGGACGCGTGCGTGGCCCCCGTTGGCGGCGGCCCTGTGCGGGGCCGCCGAGGCGAGCGGGGCGGTGCTGGTGATGCTGGGCAACCTCTACGGCTACGGGCCGGTCGACGGCCCCCTCACGGAGGAGCTGCCGCTCGCGGCGACCGGCCCCAAGGGCCGTGTGCGCGCGGCCGTTTGGGAGCGGGCGCTGGCGCTGCACGAGGAGGGCCGGATCAAGGCGGTGGAGGTCCGGGCCTCGGACTTCTTCGGCCCCGGGGTGACCGACGGCGGGCACCTGGCCGCCCGGGTCGTGCCGCGCGTGCTGCGCGGCAAGGCGGTCTCCGCCCTCGGGGACCCGGACGCGCCGCACAGTTGGAGCTACCTCCCGGACGTGGCCGGGGCCCTGGTCGAGGTCGCGGGCGACGAGCGGGCGTGGGGACGCGCCTGGCACGTCCCCACGGTTGCCCCGCGCTCCACGCGCGAGATGGTCGACCTCCTCGCCGCCCGGGCGGCGACGGGGCCGGTCGCCGTGCGCCCGCTGCCGCCCGCCGTGCTCGGCGTCGCCTCGCTCTTCTCGCCGCTGATCCGCGAACTCAAGGAGGTCCGCTACCAGTTCGACCGGCCGTTCGTCATCGACGCGCGGGCCTACGAAGCGCGCTTCGCGCAGCGCGCCACCCCCCTCGACGAGCAGGTCGAGGCGACGGTGGACTGGTGGCGCGCACGCCCGGGGGCGTGAGCGCCGACCCGTCCGACCGCTCAGGGGCGGATCCCGTCGCAGCCGATCCTCAGGTGCCGGGGACCGCGCAGCACCGCGTTCTGCCGGTACGGCGGCGGGTCCTCCAGGAGCCGGGGGTTCTCCAACCGCCGGGCCAGCTCGCTCAGCGCGAGCTGCGCCTCCAGGCGCGCCAGCGGTGCGCCGAAGCAGCTGTGGATGCCGCTGCCGAGGCCCAGGTGCTGGATGTCCTTGCGGTACGGGTCGAAGCGGTCCGGGTTCTCGAAGCGGGCCGGGTCCCGGTTGCCGGAGGCCAGGATCAGCCACATCGAGGAGCCCTTGGGGATGGTGACCCCGCGGACCTCGATGTCGACGAGGGGCGTGCGCTGGGGCAGCAGTTGCACCGGCGGCTCGAACCGCAGCAGCTCCTCCACGAGCGGCACGGCCAGCCCCGGCTCCTTGCGGAGCTGCGCCAGGACGTCCGGATTGCGCAGCAGCGTCAGCATCCCGTTGGTGATCAGGTTCACCGTGGTCTCGTGCCCGGCGATGAGCAGCAGGGCGGCCGTGCTGAGCAGCTCCATGGTGGACAGGGTCTCGTCCGGGCCGTTTCCGACGGCCAGTTGGGAGAGCATGTCGTCGCCCGGGTTCTTGCGCCGTTCCTCGATCAACCCGGCGAGGTACATGCCGAGTTCCATCCGGGAGTCGTGGGTGCTGCGCTGGCGCTCCACCGGGTCGGAGTCCGGGTCGGGGTCCAGGCTCGCGGCCAGGGTGTCGGCCCATACGTGGAAGCGGGCCTCGTCCTCGCGGGGCACGCCCAGCAGTTGGCAGATCATCGTGACGGGGAACGGGTAGGCGAACTGGTCGACCAGGTCGATCTGCCCGGGGTCGCCGAGGTTGTCGATGAGCCCGGTGACGATCCCCTTCAGCCCGTCGCGCATCCCGTCGACGCGGTGCGGGGAGTGCGGCGGCCCGAAGGGCCTGTTGGTCATCCGGCGCAGCCGGTCGTGTTCCGGCGGGTCCAGTTTCAGGAAGCTCGGCGGCAGCGCGGTCTCCTCCTCTCCCCCGCCCTCGGCCAGCGGGTCGCCGGCCATGGCGGTCAGGTTGCGGGAGTCGGAGCTGAGTCGCGGGTCGTGCAGCAGGCTGTGGATGTCGTGGTAGGTGCTGATGACGTACGGCCCGGTCCCGTCGTGGAAGACGGGCGTCTTGCGCAGCTCCTCGTACAGCGGGTACGGGTTGGCGCGGTTGGCGTAGTCCAGGATCTGGCTCAGGATGCCGTCGTTCATGGCGGGTCCTCCGTGGGCGTGCGGGTCAGTGCCCGGCGGGGGTGAAGGTGATCCGGCGGTCGGCCGGGGAGTACCCGCTGAGGGTGATGGTCGGGCCGTGCGTGGGCACGGAGGGGTCGGGGAAGTCCGCGGGGATCGGCTTCTGGCCCTCCGAGCGGCGGTCCACGGTGGTGAAGGGGAGCGGGAAGGGTGCGGTCGCCTCGATCTGCTGCTCGTAGAACTGCAACCAGCGCGAGTTGTCGAAGGTGACCGCTCCGATCACCCGGCCCTGGTAGCCGTAGACGCCGGTGAAACGGCGCTCGGCGCGCGAGCCCTGGGCGATCATGATCTCGGTGCCCATGGAGGGCACTCCGACGGACTTGATGTTCACCCCGAACTGGGAGGACCAGAACGCGGGCACCCACAGGTGCGGGCGGCGGTCGGTGCTCTCGCTCAGCATGTTGTGGGCCGCGGTCTCGGCCTGGGCCACCGCGTTGCCCCAGTGCTCCAGGGACAGGAACTGGTAGCCGAAGAGCGCGTGCGGGGAACGGGCCACGTCGCCCGCCACGTAGATGTCGTCGGTGACGATGCCCCGGATGTCGAAGGCCCGGCAACCGGCGTCGCAGGCGATCCCGCGCGGGCCCGCCCCCAGCCCGGAGCCGGTCAGCCACTCGGTGTTGCGCTGGGCGCCGAGCGAGACGACCACGACGTCGCACTCCAGGGTGGTGCCGTCGGAGAAGTGCGCCGCCCGGACCCTGCCGGTCGCGTCCCCCTCCAGGCCCGTGACCATGACGCCGGTGCGCAGGTCCACGCCGTTCTCGCGCTGCATCTCGGCGGCGACCGCACCGATCACGCCGCCCAGGGCGCCGACCAGGGGGCCGTCCCCGCGCTCGGCGACGGTCACCTCCAGGCCGCGTTCGCGGCAGGCGGAGGCGATCTCGGAGCCGGTGAAACCGGCGCCGATGACCAGGACCCGGCTCGGTCCGGCGGCGAGCGCCCGGGCCAGGGCCGCTCCGTCACCGCGGGTGCGCAGGGTGAAGACGCCGCCGAGTTCGCGTTCGGCCTCGTTCGGCCAGGGCCGGGCGCGCACTCCGGTGGCGATCAGCAGCCGGTCGTAGGGCACCTCGTCGCCGTCCGCCAGTTTGACCGTACGGGCCGCCATGTCGAGGCCGTCGGCCGGTACGCCCAGGCGCCACTCGGCGCCGAGGTCGCGGCGCCGTGGCAGCAGGGTGTGATCCGCGTCGGCCCGGCCCAGCAGCACCCCCTTGGACAGGGGCGGGCGGTCGTACGGTTCGTGGGGCTCGTCGCCGATCAGGGTCAGCGAGCCGGTGAAGCCCTTCTCCCGCATGGTTTCGGCGGCCCGCAGGCCCGCCAGTGAGGCTCCGACGATGACGATCCGGCCGGACCGCTTGAGCTGTTCGAGGGCGCTGTCAGCCATCGGAGACCTCCCCGGATCCGGTGGAGGTGGCGGCGCCGGCCGCGGCCAGGTCGAGTTCGTCCACGAGGATCGCCTGTACGGGGCAGGCGGCGGCGGCCTGGAGCACGCGCTCGCGCTGGGCGGCCTGGGCCATCGGGTCGTAGAGCAGCCCTTCGTCCCCGTGCATCGCGAAGACGTCGGGGGCGAGGAAGGCGCACTGCGCGTATCCCTGGCACCGGTTGAGATCGACGACGAGCCTCAGCAAGGTGTGGTCCTTTCGGTGACCCCCCGCGGCTTCCCCGGACCAGCCTGCGGGCCGTGGCGCGGCGGGGCCCGTCGGGCGCCTCCGTCGGAGTGAATCGCCGAGGGTGACGCCGGTCGGGGGGCGGGTCAGGCCGCGGGGCCGGGCGGCCGTGGCGCGGCCAGGCCCGACTTCAGGACGTACACGCTGATTATCAGGGCCCAGGCCGGGAACACCAGCTCGGACCACGGCACCGAGGACCCGACCACCAGCAGCACCAGACCGGCGAGGGTCCCGAGGAGGACCAGCGGCCGCGGGAAGACCCCGAGCCTGCGGCCGATGGTCGAGGTCGCGAGGACGAAGACGGCGGCCATCCGCATCGCGTAGGTGGTGAGCAGGGTGTAGGAGAAGTGGCGGCCGAAATCCTGGGGTTGGTCGGCGTCGAGCACCGTGCCGGCGGCCGCGGCGGCGCCGAAGAGGCAGGCGACGAAGACCAGGCCGCTGCCGAGGAAGACGGTGGAGACGAAGCGGTCCTCGGCGTCGCCGCCGTGCGCCCGCAGCGCCCCCATGAACCAGAGGAAGGCGATCCCCGCGAAGGGTACGAGTTCCACGGCCGCCGTCACCGCGTCCCGCTGGCCGGAGGTGATGGCCACGCGCGCCGCGCCGCCCCCTTCGGGCAGGGCGATCCGGGCCAGCACGATGGCGCCCGCGAGCAGGATCGCGAAGAGCACCCCCGCCAGCCCGGCCATCCGCGGGGTGCTCAGGCTCTGCCCCGGGGGCGTCGTCGGTCGTCCTGTCGGTGGTCCTTGTCTCATGCCTCCAGCAAGCCGGGCGCCGTGCGGGGCCGCCAGCGGGGCCGGACCACCCGGGTGACGCGGCGTCACCTCGCCCGGGTGGACCGGCGCGGGCCGCCGTCAGGTGCCGACGTAGGCCGCGAGGTGCTCGCCGGTGAGGGTGCTCCGGGCGGCGACGAGGTCGGCGGGGGTGCCCTCGAAGACGATCAGGCCGCCGTCGTGGCCGGCGCCCGGACCGAGGTCGATGATCCAGTCGGCGTGCGCCATCACGGCCTGGTGGTGCTCGACGACGATGACCGACTTGCCGGAGTCCACGAGCCGGTCCAGCAGTCCGAGCAACTGCTCGACGTCGGCGAGGTGCAGGCCCGCGGTCGGCTCGTCGAGGACGTAGATCCCGCCCTTGTCGGCCATGTGCGTCGCGAGCTTGAGCCGCTGGCGCTCGCCGCCGGACAAGGTGGTCAGCGGTTGGCCGAGGCTGAGGTATCCGAGTCCTACGTCGGCGAGCCGGACCAGGACGGCGTGCGCGGCCGGTGTGCGCGCCTCGCCGTCGCCGAAGAACTCCCGCGCCTCGGTCACCGACATCGCGAGCACCTCGCTGATGTCGCGGCCGCCGAGGTGGTAGTCGAGGACGGACGCGTCGAAGCGCTTGCCCCCGCACTCCTCGCAGACGCTGGCGACCCCGGCCATCATCGCCAGGTCGGTGTAGATCACCCCGGCGCCGTTGCAGGCGGGGCACGCGCCCTCGGAGTTGGCGCTGAAGAGCGCCGGCTTCACCCCGTTGGCCTTGGCGAAGGCCTTGCGGATCGGGTCGAGCAGACCCGTGTACGTCGCCGGGTTGCTGCGCCGCGAGCCGCGGATCGCGCCCTGGTCGACGTGGACCACCCCGGCACCGCGCGGGATCGATCCGTGCACCAGGGAGCTCTTGCCGGAACCCGCGACGCCGGTGACGACGGCCAGCACCCCGAGCGGGACGTCGACGTCGACGCCCCGCAGGTTGTGCGTGCGCGCGTCGCGGATCTCCAGGGTCCCGGTGCGCTCGCGCACCTCGGTCTTGACCGCGGCCCGGTCGTCGAAGTGGCGGCCGGTGACGGTGGTGCCCGCCCGCAGGCCCTCGACGGTGCCCTCGAAGCAGACGGTGCCCCCGCCCGCACCGGCGCCGGGACCGAGGTCGACGACGTGGTCGGCGATCGCGATCGTCTCCGGCTTGTGCTCCACCACGAGCACGGTGTTGCCCTTGTCCCGCAGCCGCAGGAGCAGGTCGTTCATCCGCTGGATGTCGTGGGGGTGCAGGCCCGTGGTGGGCTCGTCGAAGACGTAGGTGACGTCGGTGAGGGGGGAGCCGAGGTGGCGGACCATCTTGACGCGCTGCGCCTCGCCCCCCGAGAGCGTGCCCGACGGCCGGTCGAGGGAGAGGTAGCCCAGCCCGATCTCCGTGAAGGAGTCAAGGGTCTGGCGCAGCGTGGCGAGCAGCGGCGCCACCGAGGGTTCGTCGAGGTCGTGCACCCATGCGGCGAGGTCGCTGATCTGGAGGGCGCAGGCGTCGGCGATGCTGATCTTCTTGATCTTCGACGAGCGGGCCTCGGCGCTGAGCCGGGTGCCCTCGCACTCGGGACAGGTGGTGAAGGTGACCGCGCGGTCCACGAACTCGCGGATGTGCGGCTGCATCGCCTCGCGGTCCTTGGACAGCATCGACTTCTGGATCTTGGGGATCAGCCCCTCGTAGGTGAGGTTGACGCCCTCGACCTTCACCTTGGTCGGCTCCCGGTAGAGGAAGTCCTGCATCTCCTTCTTCGTGAACTTCGCGATCGGCTTGTGGGGGTCGAGGAGGCCCGACTCGGCGTAGACGCGCACGGTCCAGAAGCTGTCCGACTTCCAGCCCGGGATGGTGAACGCGCCCTCGGCGAGCGACTTCGAGTCGTCGTAGAGCTGGGTCAGGTCGATGTCGGAGACCGCGCCCCGGCCCTCGCAGCGCACGCACATGCCGCCCGTGCGGGTGAAGGTGGCCTTCACCGTCTTCTTCGCGCCGCGCTCGACGGTGATGGCGCCGCTGGCCCGGACGGAGGGGACGTTGAAGGCGAACGCGCCGGGCGGGCCGATGTGCGGCGTGCCCAGGCGGCTGAAGAGGATGCGCAGCATGGCGTTCGCGTCGGTGGCGGTGCCGACCGTGGAGCGGGGGTCGGCGCCCATCCGCTGCTGGTCGACGATGATCGCGGTCGTCAGCCCGTGCAGGACGTCGACCTCCGGGCGGGCCGTCGTGGGCATGAAGCCCTGGACGAAGGCGCTGTAGGTCTCGTTGATCAGGCGCTGCGACTCCGCGGCGATCGTGCCGAAGACCAGCGAGCTCTTGCCCGAGCCGGAGACCCCCGTGAAGACCGTCAGGCGGCGCTTGGGGATCTCGACGCTGATGTCCTTGAGGTTGTTCACGCGCGCGCCGTGCACGCGGATCAGGTCGTGGCTGTCGGCGCCGTGCGGCGCGGGCGGCTGCGCGTCCGTCGTCGTGCGCTTGCTCATCGTCTCTCCATGTCTGCTGCGTCGGCGCGGTCGCGGCGCCGGTCCACTCCCCCTGTCTACCGGATCGGCGCTCCGCCCGCGCCGGTCGGCGGGTGCCGACCGGCGCGGGGGCGCCCGTTCACGGGGCGGGGGTCACCGCCCCCGCGCCTGGCTGAAGCGCAGCATGTTCCCGGCCGGGTCGCGGAAGGCGCAGTCGCGGACGCCGTACGGCTGGTCGATCGGCTCCTGGACCACCTCGCCGCCGGCGGCGCGGATCCGCTCGAAGACGGCGTCGCAGTCGTCGGTGCGGAAGATGGCCCCGCGCAGCAGGCCCTTGGCCAGCAGGTCGGCCACCGCCTCGCGGTCGGCGGCCGAGGCGTTCGGGTGCGCGAGCGGCGGTTCGAGGACGATGTCCACGTCGGGCTGCGACGGCGCGCCGACCGTCACCCACCGCATCCCGTGCGCCGCGACGTCGCCCCGCACCTCCAGGCCGAGCACGTCCCGGTAGAAGGCGATCGCCGCGTCGTGGTCGTCGACGGCGATGAAGCACTGCGAGAGGTTGATGTCCATGGGTTCCACGCTAGGTTCCCGGGATCGGCTCCGGCTTCTCCGTTCCTGACCGATCGCGGGCCCCCGGCGGGTGAGCGGCGGCGAACAGGGCGTGGAGCAGGACGGCCGCGAGGGTGCCGGCGACCACGCCGGAGCCCAGGACGGTACGGACCCAGCTCGGGAAGGCTCCGTAGAGGTTCGGGGCGAGCACCGGCAGGAGGCCCGCGGCGAGGGCGAGGGCGGCGACCATCGACCTGCTCCCCTCGGCCAGGTCGGCGCGCGCGAGCATCTGGACGCCCATGACGGCGATCACCGCGTAGACGACGAGGGCGGATCCTCCCACCACCGCCGGTGGCAGGCCCGCGACCGCGCGGGAGAGCGGGGAGAGCAGGCCCAGGACCACGAGGAGGCCGCCGGCCGCGGCGGTGACGAACCGGCTGCGGACGCCGGTCAGCCGGCCGATGCCGATGTTCTCCGAGCTGGTCACCATCAGGGACGTGCCGAGCGCCCCGGCGAAGAGCGAGGTCAGCGCGTCGGCGCGGGCGATCTTCGGGACGTCTCGGCCCGGGTCGGCCGCGCGGCCGACCGTCTCGCTGTTGAGGACGCTCTGGCCGGTGATCTCGGCCAGGGTGGTGAGGCTGAAGAGGAGCAGGGGCAGGGCCGCGAGGAGGTCGAACCGCGGTGTCCCGTAGGGGAAGGGGTGGGGCAGGGCGAAGCCGCTGCCCGCGGCCGGGGCGAAGGTCCCGAGCCCCGTCGCCACCGCGATCAGGGTCCCGGCGGCCATGCCGATGAGGACCGCGCTCTGGCGCCAGACGCCGCGCAGGAGCAGGTACGCGGCCAGGGTCGCCGCCACCGTGACGCCCGCCAGGACGACGGCCCGGGGCGGCGGGTTCCCGGTCGGCCCGGCGATGAGCTGGGCGGCGACGCGGATCATGGCGATCCCGATCAGCAGCACGGTGACCCCCATGACCAGGGGCGGGAAGAGCCGCACGATGCGCGCGTACAGCGGGACCACCGCCAGGAGCAGCGCGGCGGCCAGGAGCACCGAGCCGGAGGCGACGGCCGGGCCGTGGTCCTTGGCCGTCTGGATGAACAGCGCGGTCGCGGCGCCGCCGGGGAGCATGACGAAGGGCAGCCGCGCCCCGAACTTCCAGATGCCGAGGGACTGGAGCAGTGATCCGGCTCCGGACAGCACGAGCACCGCGCTGAGCAGCGCGGCGCTCTGCGCACCGGTCAGCCGCAGGGCTGCGGCGGTGAGGAAGACGGTGGAGACGGGCGCGGCGGCCATGGCGAGGACGTGCTGGACGGCGAGCGGGGCGAGGCGGCGCAGGGGTATCCGCTCGTCGACGGCGTCGGGCGTCGTCGCGGCGGCCGGTGGGGCCGCCGGGGGCGCGGTGGCGGACGCGGCGGGCGTGGGCGTCGTACTCATGATCCGGACTCCAGCCAGGGCAGTTCGTCGGCCGCGTAGCGGTAGGCGCGGAAGACCGCGTTCGGCTCGGCGGGGAAGAGGTCGCGGACCTCGGACTCCTCGTAGCCGCCGAACTGCGGGACGACGAACTCCCAGACCAGCACGGACTCGGCGGTGACCTCGAAGAGGCGCCCGGCCGGGGAGTCGGTGATCAGCGTGTTGCCGTTCGGGAGGCGTTGCGCGGCGCCCATGAAGGGGGCGAAGAAGGACTCCTTGGCGGGGTCGTGGTACTCCCACACCACCTTCCCGGAGCCGCGGTCGATCTCGATCACCCGCGAGTAGGGGACGTCGTGCCCGGGGCGGAACACCCCGTTGTCGAAGACCAGCAGGTTGCCGTCGGCCAGTTCGGAGGGGTGGTGCTGCTGGGAGACGGTGCCCGGCTCGGTGCGCCACAGGACCTCGCCGGTCTCCCGGCTGATGATCACGACGGCGGACGCGCTGCGGAGGCTGGCCAGGACGTTGCCGTCCGCGAGCGGGACCACGGAGTTGATCAGCGGCCAGTGCTCCCGGGCGTAGTCGGGGTGCAGCGGGTACGCCTCGCGGTCCAGGTGTTCGGCCGCGCGCCAGGACCACACCTCGTTCCCCTCGGCGTCGACCTGCTTGATCGTGTCGGCCCACACGGTGCCGTCCGCCTCGGAACCGGCGACGCCGCCGCGGACGGCGGCCGCCTCGCGGCCGGTCAGGGGTTCGAGGGCGGTGTAGAGGATCCCGCCGTCGTCCAGGTGGTGGGCGTCGTGGTGCTGGAGCGGGTCGCGGTGCTCGCGCAGCACCGTCCCGTCGGGTGCGTGGACGCCCATGACGCCGCCGCGGTACTTGTGCCACATCGGGAAGAGGGCGTCCTCGCCGGGCAGCACCCCGTTGTAGGCGAGGAGTCCGCCGGGCAGGATCCGGGCGTGGCGGCCGGGGCGGTGCGGCAGTTTCCAGGTGTGCACGGTCTCGCCGCGCAGGTTCACCAGGTACACCTCGCCGCCGCCGGTCAGCGGTGCGTAGAGGGTGTGGCCCTCGAACGCGGCGTCGGGATCCAGGGCGATGAGACCGGTGCCGCGGCGGCGGCGCTGGTTCTGGTCGACGGTGGGCACGACTACCCCTCCTCAAACTTTCTTTGATGTACTCGAACGAGTTCGAAGGTAGGGCTCCGTTGTGTCAGCCGTGTGACGGGCGTACGAAACATCTCCCGGCCGCACGTAGGGTGGCCCGGGGAGGACGCGATCATGACGGAGACACCCACCGCGGGCGGTGCGGCGAGCCCTGGGCTCGGTGGCGCCGTGCGCCGCCGCCGACGGGCCCTCGACCTGACGCTGGCCGCGGTCGCGGAGCGCAGCGGCCTGTCCGTGCCCTTCCTCAGCCAGATCGAGAACGAGCGCGCGCGGCCCAGCATGCGCTCGCTCCAACGGATCGCGGACGGCCTGGGCACCACCGCCGTGGAACTCCTCGCCGCCGCCGACGCCGCGGACCGCTCCGTGGACGTGGTCCGGGCCCGGGAGGAAGCGGGGCTGGCCTCCGACGGCGGGGTCCGCCCCCTGGTCCGCGGTCACCACCAGATGCACGCCCTGGAGTTCACCGGCCCGCAGCACGCCGACCGCGAGTTCACGCACCGGGGCGACGAGTTGATGTACGTCGCGGACGGCGCGGCCGAGGTCGAGGCCGAGGGGCGCACGTACCGCCTGGAGCGGGGCGACACCCTCTACCTCACCGGCGGGGTGCGCCACCGCTGGCGCGCGACCAGCGCCGACACCCGCGTCCTGCTGGTCTCCGTCTCGGACGACTGCGGATGGAGTGTCAGTTGACCGAGTTTCGAAGCGACCGACCGGAGTCAGTGCGGCCCGAGGGGCCCCTCATGCCGCCGTCAGCGCCGCCAGGGCGCGGTCCATCGCGTCGTTGAATTCTTCCGGCGTCAGCGGCAGGCGGGACTTGACGTCTCGACTCCACTGGTCGGCGAGGACCTCGGCCAGGCCCGCCTCGACACCGTCGAGCGCCGCGTCGGCCAGGTCCGACGGCGCGATCTTGGCCACGGGCCAGCCCGCGGCCATGTCGGTGTCGGCCAGGCCGAGGTGCACCGCTGTCACGAGCGTGCCCTGATCGGAGAGTTCCAGGCGGACGCCGTTGGTCATGGCCCAGGCGGCGGCCTTGGTCAGGTGGTAGGCATTGGCGCCCTTGCCCCCGAACCACGACATGGCGGAGAGGACGTTGACGATCGCGCCCCCGCCGTTCCTGGCGAGCGCCGGCGCGAACTCGCGGATCATTCCCAAGTGGCCGAACACGTTGGTCTCCAGCTCGCGCCGTACCGCGTCCAGCGAACCGGTCACCAGGTCGGTCCCCGTCTGGATCCCCGCGTTGTTGATGAGCAGCGTGACGTCCGGGGCGGCCTCGGCGGCGGCCCTGACGGATGCGGGATCGGCGATGTCGAGGGGCAGCACGTCGACCCCGGGCAGGTCCATGGTCTCGGGCCGGCGGGCCGTCGCGTAGACCTTGCGGGCGCCCCGTTCGAGCAGACGCTGGGCGAAGGCGCGGCCCAGGCCGCGGTTGGCTCCGGTGACAAGGGCAACTGAGTTGTTGATGTCCATGCCCGGTACGCTAAAACCTGACGTTGGCGTCAGGGGCAAGTGCTGGTCATCAGGGCCGGGAGGAGAGGAATCACCATGACCGCCACAGAGGCCGCGGCCGAGCGGCTGATCCGTATCGGCGAGGTGGCGCGGGGTGCCGGCGTCTCGGTGCGCGCCGTGCGCTACTACGAGCAGCAGGGGCTGCTCATCGCGGAGCGCAGCCCATCCGGCCAGCGCCTCTACCGGCAGGATGCCGTCCCCCTGGTCCGTTTCTTCCAACAGATGTTCGCCGCCGGCCTGACCAGCCGAAGGATCACGGAACTCCTGCCGTGCTGGAACTCCGGGCACACCGACGCCGACCAACGAGCCATGCTGCGCGCCGAGCGGGACCGCATCCGGGCCAAGATCGACGACATGCAGGCCGCCCTGGACCGCCTCGACGGGGTCATCGCGATCACGGACACGCACCCGTAGGCACGGTCGGTCGGACGTCGCACCAGCGATCTACGGCTGGAGTACCAGGTCGTCTCCTTCGGATCTCGTCCCCGGACAAGACCCCTCCGGGGACGCCTCGATCGCCGGCGGGGCTGCATTTTCCAGCCCCGCCCGGGGGCGCCTCCCAGCGGTGGCCGGGGGAGGTTGAGGCGCCCCCGGAGGGCACGCCGAGGACCGGCGAGCTCCGCTCAGTGGGCCGGGGTCGCCCCCGCGGCGCGCCACAGCGTCGTGCCGCCCTGGAGCAGGACCACGTCCCCGGTGGGGCGGACCAGGAGGCGGGTGCCCGGGTGACCGGCGGTCTTGGAGGACCAGCTCACCGCCCCGGCCTCGGTGCGCACGCTCAGCTCCCCGTCGGCGGAGAAGTGCGCCTCGGCGCCCGCTCCGGAGGTGCCCGCGCTCCACAGGCTGCGGTCGTCGCGGTCGCGCAGCACGAGGTCCCCGTTGGACTCCAGGGCCAGCCGGGCGGCGCCCGCGTCCAGGACGTCGCCGGGGCGCAGCACGGTGCCGGGGTGCACCTCGATCGCGGTGTCGAGGCGGCCCTCGGCGAGGGCGCGCAGGGTGGGCAGGGACGGGGTGAAGGCGTAGACCGTGCCCTCGGTGCGCACGTGTCGGCGGAAGGTGAGGGTGGTGGCGCGGCCGCCGCTCGCCGACGGGCACTCGAAGGTGGCGGCGGAGCCGGATCCGATGACCGGGTCGGCGCCGGGGAGCGGATGGCGGGCCGGGGGGAAGTCCGCGTTGTTGACCCAGCGCTTCGCGATGAACTCGAACTGCTCGACGAGGTCGGCCTGGTGGCTGATGAAGAGCAGGCCGCGCGGGGCGTCGTCGGGGGAACCGGCCCCGGCGGCGGGGCCCCCGTGGCCGCCGGGCCCGCCGCCCGGGCGCAGCGGGGGGCCGAAGGGGATGCCGCGCCGGATGATGCGGCGGTTGTCCAGGGTGGCGGCGGGCAGCGGCGGGCGGCCGGGGACCGTGGTGAGACCGGCGCGGGGGTTGCTCTTGCGGATGTGGGAGAACAGGGGCGTGGTCCAGCCCTGCGGGTCCTCGCGGAAGTCGAGCATTCCGTCGATGTCCTCGCCGGGCAGCGGCACCCGTTCGGCGGCCGGGCAGGTGGCGACCGGAGCGCCGCCGGGCCAACGGCCGACCATCCGGGAAGCGAGCCAGGCCGTGGTCGCGTCGGCGGGCGCCGCTCCGGACCGCTTCAGCTCCGCGAGGCACTCCGCGGCCTGCTCCCACCAGCCCGCGACGTCCTGGGCCAGGCGCCGCACGACGGTGAACGAGCCGCCGGTGGCCCATGCGGGCAGTCCGGCGGGTCGGGCGCCGACGCGTTCCTGCCCGATCACGAACTCACCGGCCGGGATCAGCCGGGAGCCCGGCTTGCCGCGCACGCCCGTGCCGTTGACGGGGTCGGGCGCGTCGAAGCCGCGTACGCCGGGCTGGCTGATGGCGTCGAGGAAGCCGAAGTGCTCGTGGCCGCGCAGCGCCCCGGGCAGGGTGGCGCCGTCCTGGCGGAAGAGGACCTCGGCCTCGGCGCGGTCGAGCGCGCGGCCGTGTCGGCCGACGGCCTCGGCCAGGCTCTTGGGATCGTCCGCGGCCAGGGTGAGGACGGCGTGCACCTCCTCGCCCCCGGCCCCGAAGAGCCACGCCTCGGGGGCGCTGTCCCCGGTGTCCCCCAGCTCCTCCGCGCGACCGGCGGCGCCCTCGCGGAAGGCCTCGGCGGTGCTGCCCGCGAGGACGGCCGGGAAGGGGTCCTTCTCGGCGAGCGCGCTCAGGCCGGGGTGGGTGAGGCTCACGCCGACCCACGAGGCCGACATCGAGGCCGGGTCCACGCCGTTGCGCAGGTGGCGCGCGGCGCTGAAGTCGCTGTTGAAACGGGTGACCTTGTCCGTGGTGGACAGTTGGGGAACGAGCTTGCCGAGCCAGCTCCGGCCCTTCGCGGGCGCGTGGAAGTGGATGAGCAGCAGGCAGACGTGGTCCTTGCGGAAGCCCGCGAGGACGTCGCCCTGGGTGGTGGTGTCGGCCCGCAGGGGCAGGTCGGGCGCCGCGGCCCGGGGGGCCGCCGGGGCGCCCGGGGCGGCGGTGGGCGCGGCCGTCGCCGGTGCCGGGCAGGCGCCCACGGCGAGCACGGCCGCGGCACCGGCCCCGGCCCGTACGACGTGACGGCGGGTGGGGTGGTGCGGGGAGGGCGGGCTCTGCAAGGTGTCCTCCGGGCGGGGAAGGTGGGTGCACCGCCGGGTGACGCCGGGGAGGCGGGCCGGGCGGCCGATGATCGTCACCCTGGCGGATCGGAGGGGCCCGCGCGAGGCGGGCACACCGATGGGGTGACGGAGTGTCGGCTGACGGTCCGCCAGTCGGAGGAGTCACGGGCCCGCGCCCCACACGAACGGCCCCCCGTACGCGAACGGCTCCCGGTACGGGACCGGGGGCCGCCGCGCCCGACTCAGCGCCGGTGCATGGTGTGCAGCGCTTCCAGCAGCACCTTGGGGTCGTGGCCGCCCTTGTACACCGGCGGCGGCCGCCGGTCGAGGTGCAGCAGCTCCGCCACCGCGGTCCAGGCGGTGCGCACCGAGTACTCGACGGTGAACACCACGTCGTCGGGGACCTCGGCGTACTGCCCGATGAAGGCCAGGTTGGTGGAGCCCTCGGGGACGACCCGGGGCCGGTCGCCGGCCTTGCGGACCAGGAACTGGCTGGTGATGTAGGGCATCAACGCGGGCCGCACGACCGAGGATTCGAGGATCTGCTCGCTCTGCGCGAGGCGCAGGTGCCCGAGCACCTCGGACAGGATCTCCCGGCCCGTGCACGCGGCCATGGGCTTGTGCACGTGGTCGCCGGGCTTGTCCGGGAAGAGGGCGTAGCCCCACCAGACGAAGGTGTCGTCGGGCTGCTCGTGGAAGTGCGGCTGGTGGTTGAGCACGATGGTCAGCAGCCAGCCCGAGTCCTTGAAGGTGATCAGGCCGCCCTTGCCGGCCTCGCTGCCGGAGAACTCCTCCATGGCCTTGAAGAAGGTGGGGTCCTTGGTGGTGACGGTGAACGACCCCCAGGTGGAGTCCGCGACGGAGGTGTCGAAGACCGACGGGTCGCCGAGGTGGGGGCGCTTGGCCGCGAGGGTGTGCCACAGCCGCCACGAGGCGTCCGGCGCGGAGGTGTCCAGCACGGCGGGGGTGTCGGTGGTGCCCAGGGTCGAGTTCGCGGTCATCGAGCCGTTGGTGACCAGGACGAGGTCCTCGGGGGCGAGCGCGACCCGCTCGACCGCCCCGTCGGCCCGCGCGAGGACCAGGGCGGTGGCGGTGATGCCGTCGCCGTCGGCCAGCTCGACGTCGGTGACGGTGGTGTTCATGGTGAAGCGCACGCCCTGGGTCCGCAGCCAGGCCTGGAGCGGGCGCACGATCGAGTCGTACTGGTTGAAGCGGGTGCGGTAGATGCCCGACATGGTGTCGAAGGTCTTGAAGAGGTGGACGAACCGGTTGAGGTAGCGCCGGAACTCGATCGCCGAGTGCCAGGGCTCGAAGGCGAAGGTCGTGCACCACATGTACCAGAAGTTCGTGGTGAAGAACTCCGGTGCGAAGCAGTCGGAGATGCGCTTGCCGTCGAGGCGCGACTCGGGGGTGCCCACGCAGGCCACCAGGTCGAGCCGGTCGCGCTCGGAGAAGCCCATGGAGCGCGTGGGAACCGGTCGGCCGGTGGCGTCGACCAGGCGGGCCTTGTCGTTCCACGCGAAGTCCTCGTGGAAGGCGAAGGTGTCCTCGGTGACGGAGGTGTCGGGTGCGTCGAGCGAGGGGATGGAGGAGAGCAGGTCGTAGGTGCACTCGAAGTGCAGCTCGAACATCCGCCCGCCGCGCATGGTGTAGCCGGTGTCCGGGTCGCCCGCCGCGTCGAGGCTCCCGCCGGTACGTCCCTGCGCCTCCAGGATCGTGATGTCCGCGCCCTCGAAGCCGCCCTCCCTGATCAGCAGCGCCGCCGCTGACAGGGAGGCGATCCCCGCACCCACCAGATAGGCCTTGGCCACGACGTGTCTCCGCTCGCCCGGCCGCGCGGGCCCCGGTCGGCCGCGCGGTCACCCTGCCAACCCAACAGGCCCCGGCGCCCCCCGCAACCCGGGTGGGCCGCCTGGCAGGCCCGCCCGACCGCGGGACGACCGGCGGCGCGCACCCCCGCGGTGCGCCGCCCCGCGTCGTCGCCGCGATCCCGGGGCGTCGGCGGCGGGCCGCTCCCTCAGCAGGAGCCCGCGTCGGCCGGTGGCTTGAAGACGGCGTCCAGCACCCGGTCCGCGGAGACGTCGGCCAGCGTCCAGTCCAGCGTGGAGTCCGTCTTCGGGAACTGCAGCTGGGACGGCAGCTCCCGGGCCGTCACCTCGTCCCCCAGGTAGGAGACCGACAGCGTGCCGCCGCACTTCTCGGTGGCCGGGGGCTTGCTGCCCTCGGCGAAGCCGTCGCCCGGGCCCGCCGACACGGTCAGGGTTTCGAGCGGCGTATAGGTGAAGGAGAAGCCGCCCGTCGAGGATCCCGGCGTGGCCTTGGCGATGTGCACCCGGAAGTGGCTGAGCCGCACCCGGATCGGCTCGCACGGGCGCTGGGCGTCCTTCAACCGCAGGTACACCCCGGTGTCGACCATGAAGAGCGCCGAGTACGAGGACGTCGTGCGGTCGCTGGCCCGCAGGGCCTTGATGTAGGCGCCCAGGCCCGCCGCGTCCAGGGCGGCGATGGGCGTGCACGGTCGGGACGCCGCGCCGGTGGGCACCGGCGCCGTTCCGGGGGCGGGAGCGGACGCGGAGGGAGTGGGCGGGGCGGACGCGGAGGGCGACGCCGAGGGCGACGCGGAGGCGGACGGGGCGGCACGGTCCGGCCCCAGGCCGAGGCCCAGTCCCGCGCCCGAATCGGAGCCCGAGCCGGAGCACGCCGTGAGGGCGAGCAGCGGGACGGTCAGGAGCAGAGCGGCGGACGCGGGTAATCGGGGCATGCGGACTCCTCGTCGGGCGCGGTGTCGGGTCGGGGCACCGGCGCGGCATCGGGACCGCACTCGGTACGACACCGGGTGGGTCACCAGGTACGTCGTCGAATGGCGGCCGGGAGCGTCCGGCCCCCACTCCGGCGTTCCCGGCCCCCTCGATGCTGACAGCGGCGCCCGCCGCGCGGCATCCGTAGGACCGCCTACGTATCCTCGGTCCCGAATGCGGGTAGCGGACAGCGGTGCGGGTAACGGACACCGGGGGGTGGGGCCATGACGCACGGGAGCGTGTTGCTGGGCCGGGGGGCCGAGCTGGACCGGCTGGACCGGGTGCTCGACGGGCGCGCCGGCGTGCCGTCCGTCGTCGACCTCGTCGGCGCGGCCGGGATCGGCAAGAGCCGGCTGCTCACCGAGGTGTGCGCGCGGGCCCGCGCGCGCGGCCTGACCGTGCTGCGCGGCCGGGCCACCGAATACGAACAGCACATTCCCTTCCGCCTGTTCACCGATGCCTTCGCCGATCTGGATCCGGAGGCGCTGCGGGCGGTGGCGGCCGAGGCCGAGCCGGTGGGGCCCGTGCTGTACGGGGTCTCCGCGGGCGCGGAACCCGGGCCGGGCGCGGACGCGGGCGCCGGTACGGGTACGGGCGCGGGTACGGGTACGGGTACGGGTACGGGCGCGAGCGCGGGCAGTGGCCACGAGCCGGGGCCGGGGCCCGGCCCGGGTGCGCCCGGGGCGGCGGGACCGGCGGCGGAGGGGGGCGCGGACCGTACGGGTCCGGGTGCTCGGGGCCGGGACCGGCGGGACGTCTCGGCCCCGGTGGACCGGTTCTCCCTGCACCGCGCGGTGGCCCGGCTGCTCGGCGCCCTCGCCACCCTCGGCGGCGAGCACGGCGGCGGACGCGGCCTGCTCATCGCCCTCGACGACCTCCACTGGGCCGACCCGGCCTCCCTGGAGCTGCTGGACCACCTCGTGCGGCACCCGCCGCGCGCCCCCGTCACGATCGTCGTGGCCCGGCGCGACCGCCAGACCTCGCCCTCCCTCGCCGCCGCGCTCACCCGGGGCGCCGACACCGGCGCCGTACTGCGCCTGGACCTCGGCCCCCTCGACGAGCGCGTCTGCGTGGAGCACCTCGCCCCGGGGCTGCCGCCCGCCCGCGCCGCACGGCTGTACGCCGCGAGCGAGGGCAACCCGCTCTACTTCCTGGCCCTGCTCCAGCAGCAGCCCGGCCCGTCGCTGCCCACCGGCGACCTCACCGCGCTGCTCCTCGACGAACTCACCCCGCTCACCGCCGCCCAGCGCCGCACGGCCGAGGCCGTCGCCGTGCTCGGGGACCGCGCCACGCCCGCGCTGCTGGCGGTCGTCGCCGAGGCCCCGGACGCCAGCGTGCTCGACGCGGACCTGGCCGTACTGGCCCGGCGGGACCTGCTGCGGCCCGCGCCCGGCGGCAGTTGGTCACTGCGCCACCCGGTGCTGCGGACCGTGGTCCACGAGCACACCGAGCACCGGCGGCGCACGGGGATGCACCGGCGGGCCGCCGCCGCCCTGGCCCGGGCCGGCACCTCGGCCGCCGCGCGGGCCCCGCACGTCGAGCGGGCCCTGACCGGGTGGGACCCCGAGCTGGCCGCGGTCCTGCTGGAGGCGGCGGGGCAGTCCGAGACCACCGCCCCGGCCAGCTGCGCACACTGGCTGGAGGTGGTGCTGCGGGTGCTGCCGGACGCCCCCGGCCACACGGCGCGTCGGCTGGACCTGCTGTTGCGTCGGGCGCGCGCGCTGAGCGTCTGCGGCGAACTGCGGGAGAGCCGCGACCTGTTGCGGGAGCTGATCGCGCAGACGTCCGCCGGGGAGGACGACCGGGTGCGCGCCGATGCCGTGACCCTGTGCGCCTCGATGGAGCGCCACCTGGGCCACTACGGGGCCGCGGTCGCCCTGCTGCGGCGCGAGCTGGACCGGCTGCCCGCGCCCCGACCGGCCGCGGCGCTCGCCCTCGGGCTCGAACTCAGCTCCTCGGCGCCCCACTCCCTCGCCTACGCGGAGGTGCGGAGCACCGTGGTGCGGACCTTCCACCTGGCGGAGCGGCTCGGGGACGCCCCGGCCGCCGCGGGCGCGCTGGCGATCTCGGCGCTCGGCGAGGCGTACGGCGGGAACGTGAGCACCGCCCTGGGCTTCATCGACCGCGCCGCCGCCCGCGTGGACGCGCTGGCCGACCACGAACTCGGCGACATGTGCGAGCCGTTGTCCCGGCTGAGCCTGGCGGAGTTCTACCTGGAGCGGTTCGAGGACGCGGAGCGGCACGCCGATCGCGGACTGGCCGTCGCCCGCCGCAGCGGCCCCCTGCACATCATGGCGCACCTGCTGCTGTGCAAGGCGGCCGTCCACATGAACACCTGCCGGCTCGGCACGGCCCTGGACCAGACGGACGAGGCGGAGAGCATCGCCCGCGGCATCGGCAGCGACCAACTCCTCGCCCTGGTCCTGGCGAACAAGGCGCAGGTGCTGATCGCGTCCCTGCCGCCGGGCGACCGCGCCTCCCTCGCCGTCGCCGAGGAGGCGGTCGCCCTCGCCGGACCGTCGACCAGCTGGTGGAGCTCGCTGGTGTGGTACGTGATGAGCTACGCCGCCCTGCACAGCGGTGACCCGGTCCGGGCCCGCGCCGCGATGCTCCGGGCGGGCGGCGGACCGGAACTGGCGGGCCTCCAGCCCTCGATGCGCCCCCTGCTGCTGGAGGCCCTGGTCACCGCCGCGGTCACCACCGGTGACCTGGCCGCCGCCACCGGGTGGGCCGCGCTGGCCGGGCAGGACGCGGAACGCCTCGGGCTGCCCGGCCAGCGGGCCTCGGCGCTGCGCAGCGCCGGCCAACTGCTGGCCGGCCGCGGGGAGCCCGCCGCCGCGGCACGGCAGTACGCCCGCGCGGCCGAGGAGGCCGCGCGCTCGGGCGCGAGCCTCTGGGAGGCCCAGGCCCTGCTGATCGGCGCGGCGTTGACGGCGCAGGCCGGTGATCCCGGCGCGGCGGCGGGCCCGTGGGAGCGGGGCCGCGCGATGGCCGAGGCGGGGGGCTCCCGCCTGCTCACGGGACTCGCCGACCTGTTCCCCCCGGCACCCGTGGTCCCGCGGCCGCTCGCGACGCTCGCACCGTCCGCCGCTCCCCCGGCCGAGCCCGCCGACGCCACCGGCCCCTCCCGTAGCGGCCCTTCGCCCGCGACCTCCCCGTCCGCTCCCGCCCCGCCCGCTCCCGCCCTGCCCGGGCTCACCCCGCGCGAGCGGGAGATCGCGGCCCTGGTGACGGAGGGCCTCACCACCCCGGCGATCGCGGCCAGGCTCTACCTGAGCCCGCGCACGGTCGACACCCACCTCTCGCACATCTTCCGCAAGACGGGCGTCGCCAGCCGTTCGGCGCTGGCCGCCCTCGCGGCCCGCACCGGCAGATGAGGCGCCAACACCCCGCCTCCTGACCGGACTTCGCCCCCGGGCGGAAGGTGGTCAACAGCTGGGAACACCTTTACCTCTCCCGGATGGCATGTACCGATCATGTCTGCCAGGCTTCCGCCTGCGTCCCCTGACCCAAGGGGACGGGCCAGACATCTCACCTCAGCGATCGCGCGAGCGATGCGCGCAGCCCGCGGCTGCCCGCCGGCCCACCCGAGCCGACCGGGCCGCCACCGAGCAGGCCGTCATCCGGCCGTCTCAAAGGAGTTCCGAGTGAGAACGACCCCCCACAAGACCCTCGCCGCGACGGCACTCGCCGTCGCGGCGCTGACCGCCACCACGCTCTGCGGCGGCCCGGCGACGGCCGCACCCCGCCCCGCCCCGGTCGCCGCCGCCTGCACCCCGACCCAGGTCGTCGCCAACGGCGGTTTCGAGAGCGGCACTTCGCCCTGGACCCAGTCGCAGACCAGCATCATCACCAACCGCACCGGGCAGGGCGCCCACGGCGGCACCCGGTTCGCCTGGCTGAACGGCGTCGGCAGCACCCACACCGACACCCTCTCCCAGAGCCTCACGATCCCCTCCGGGTGCAGCACCGCCACCCTCACCTTCTGGCTGCACATCGACACGGCCGAGACGACCACGTCGACGAAGTACGACAAGCTGACGGCGAAGATCGGCACCACGACGCTGGCGACGTACTCCAACCTCGACAAGAACACCGGCTACGTGCAGAAGTCGCTGGACGTCTCGGCCTTCGCGGGCCAGACCGTGAGCCTCGCCTTCACCGGCACCGAGGACTCCAGCCTCCAGACCAGCTTCGTCGTCGACGACGTGGCCCTGGACACCTCCGGCGGCACCACCCCGCCCGGGGACTCCACCCGCACCCCGTCCGCGCCCGCCTACACGGTGAACCTCACCAGCAACGCGAGCGGCACGGGCTGGACCGGCCACGAGAGCGCCACCTTCACCAACGCCTCGGCCACCGCGCTCGGCGAGGTGTACCTGCGGCTGTGGGACAACTACCACGGCACCTGCGCCGCCATGCCGATCTCGGTCACCAATGTCACCGGCGGCACCGCGGGCGCCCTCTCGGTCGGCTGCACGGCCCTGCAGATCACCCTGCCCACCCCGCTGGCCCAGGGCCAGAGCGCCACGATCGGCTTCGACCTGGGCATCACGGTCCCCAGCGGTGCGGACCGGTTCGGCTACGACGGCGCCTTCAGCATGGTCGGCAACGCCCTGCCCGTGCTCGCGGTCAAGGACGGGGCCGGCTGGCACCTGGACCCGTACACCAACAACGGCGAGTCCTTCTACGCGCTGGCCTCCGACTTCAAGGTGACCCTCGACCACCCGAGCAGCCTGCTCGTACCGGCGACGGGCGGCTCCGTCGACACGCCCGGGACCAGCGGCCGGACGGTCACCACCGCGACCGCCACCAAGGTCCGCGAGTTCGCCTGGGCGGCCGGTCCCTTCAGCAAGATATCCGGCACCTCGGCGGCCGGCACCCCGGTCAACATCTACTCCGTCTCGGGCATCAGCTCGGCCGACGCGCAGTCGATGCTCAGCACCGCCAAGTCCGCCGTGGACGCGCACTCCGCCCGGTTCGGCGCCTACCCGTACGGCGAACTGGACGCGGTGATCGACAACAACTACTGGTTCGGCGGCATGGAGTACCCCGGCTTCGTCCTCGACCTGGTCAGCACCACGGCGCTGACCCACGAGATCGCCCACCAGTGGTGGTACGGCATCGTCGGCGACGACGAGTACACCAGCCCCTGGCTCGACGAGTCGTTCACCGACTACGCCACCGACCTGGCCCAGAACAAGACCGGCGCGAACTGCTGGAACAGCGTCTCCTGGTCCGGGACGGGCGAGAAGATCACCAACTCGATGGGCTACTGGGACGCCCACTCGTCCCGCTACTCCACCGTCGTCTACGGCTACGGCAAGTGCGCCCTGCACGACCTGCGCCGCGTCCTGGGCGACACCGTCATGGCCAAGCTGCTCAAGGACTACGCCGCGGCCCACTGGTACGGCGTCTCGACCACGGCCGAGTTCAAGGCGGCCGCCCAGGCCGCCACGACCACGGACCTGACCTCCTTCTGGACCCAGCACCGCATCGAGGGCTGATGCCACCCCGCTAGCGCGTGACCGGTGCCCCGCCTACCACCAGTAGGCGGGGTACTTCGGCGCCTTGGGCCGGACGCGCGAGGCGGCGTACCCGGCGCCGACCAGGAGCACGCTCGCGCCGAGCAGCAGGGGCACGAAGCGGGCGGGCGCGGGGCTCTGGAGCACGACGATGACGGCGGTGGCACAGGCCGGCGAGTGCGGGGTACGGGCCACCATCAGCACCGCGAGGGTGATCCCGGCCGCCACCGCGGCGGCCCACGCGCTGCCGCCGGCCGCGGCGAGGATCCCGTACCCCACGACGGCGCCCAGCAGGTGTCCGACGACCACGCTGCGCGGCTGGGCCAGCGGGAGGGTCGGCACGCTGTTCACCAACGCCGCGCTCGCGGCCAGCGGCGGGATCAGCACCGGCTCGTGGATCATGGCGCCGATCGCGACCAGCCCGAGCAGCACGGCGGTCGCCGCGCTGGTGATGTGCAGCGCGGCGAGCGGCCCGGGCCGGGCCGGGGGCCGCGGCGGCAGCGGGTGCGCCGGGGGACGGGGGTGGGGCACGGCGGTGGGCACGGCGGCGGGGGCGTCGGCACGCATCTGAACGATCTCCGGGAAAACGGCTGGCAGGCCGGGGACGGGCGGGCACGGGATGGAAACGGTCTGTGCCGCGAGGGCGAGCCTGTGATCGACAGCTGCTGTGACCCGGCACGCTCCCCGGTCGGGGCGGGTGCCGTCCGCCGGCGACTCTATCCGGCGGCCCGCGCGGAGCGCCGCGGAGGGTGTATGACATCCCCTGACCCCGTTTCCGACGCACCGGGAGACAGACCGCCATGGCGATGCAGCCGCCGCCCCCGACACCGCGGCCCGATCCGGCGCCCGTCCCGCCCGGCGGGCCCGCGCGGGTGCTCGCCGAGCTGGCGGCCGTGGTGGCCGCCGCGGGCCCGGAGGCCGGCGGAGTGCTGTGGCGCATGACACAGACCCCGCGCGGCCTGGACGCCAACATCGTCCGGCTCCGGCCGGGCGCGGTCATCGCGGAGCACACCGATCCGGCGCTCGACGTCCTGCTGATCGTCTTCGAGGGCGACGGCTACCTCGGCACGCCCGGGGGCCGCACCGCGCTGGGCGCCCGTACGGTGCTCTGGCTCCCCCGGCACGCCCGGCGCTCGCTCGGCGCGGGCCCGGCGGGGATGCTCTACGTCACCGTGCACGTCCGCCGTCCCGGCCTCGCCATCACCTCCGCGCCCGACCCGGGGACCCCCGGGAGCGCGCGGGGGCCCGAGCGGGGCGAAGAAGGCGGAGAAGCGGCTTGCCTGCTGGACCGGGTCTGTGCCGACTGCGGCCGCCTCGCCGGCGAACGCGACGCTCTGTACTGCTCACGTTGCGGAGCGCGCCTGCCCCACTGACCCCGGGCACCCCGGGACCGCGCCCGCGGCCGGTCAATTCCCGTCCTTCGCGGAGGGAGATGGAGATATGCCCTCCCGCCCGACTAAGGTGGTCGTGAGAGCCCGGATACCGCACCCCCGTCGGTATCCGGGCTTTCGTCGTGCCCGAAACCGGCTCCCGTCGCGTCGAAGCCGTGCGGTGCGACGGCCCGCTCGCCGCGGCCGAAGCCTTCCGACTCCCACAACATGCCACTTTCGGACACCTGTTGGCCTGATCCACTGCGCCGCGCCGGGCAGAGCGTCAACTATAGTTTAGCCCGGTCCAGAGGAAGCAGCGCACCGTGGCACCAGCAGTCGAGGGTCCGGACGACGGGACCGCGGAGAGGTCCCCGGCTCCCGTTCCGGGAGCGGGAGCGCCGTTCAGCGATCGACTGAACTACCTGTTCGACCGCGTACGTCCGCCTGGCGCGAAGGAGTTCAGCAACGCCCACGTGGCCCGGACCATCTCGTCGTACGGCAAGGAGAGTTGTACCGGTGCCTACGTCGGCATGCTCCGCAAGGGCGAACGGACCCCGACCATCACGCTCGTGCCCCTCTTCGCCCGGTTCTTCGGCGTGGAAGCGGGCTACTTCGTCGAGGACGAGGTCACCAGGAAGGTCACCGACCAGTTCGAACTGCTGCGCAAGCTCAGCGAAGCGGGCGTCAAGGAGATCGCCCTGAGGTCGATCGGCCTGTCCGCCAAGAGCCTCGGCAAGGTCCTGGAAGCGATCGAGGTCGTGCGGGAACAGGAAGGGCTGCCCCCGCCCGGCGGGAAGCACGCGCCGTGACGCGCCGCCGCCGCTGCCGTACCCCCGTCCATCCCTCCGTCCGTCCGCCGATCCCGAGAGGAAGCCGCATGTGGCGACGCCGTCGCGACCGTCGATCCGACATCGGAGCCGCCGACGCCTTCGCGGCCGAGCGGCGCAGCAGGGCGTACCTCGACGAGTTGCGACTACCGGCCGTGGACAGCGTGTTGGACCTCGTGCCGTTCATGGAGGAGCGGCTGGAGCGTTCGATCCGGCTCGTGCCCTTCACTCCTGACGCCTCGGACCCGGACGCCCTCGACGCCTCGGCCCCCTGTGGGCTCTGGCTGGCCACCGAGTCCACGGACTACGTCTTCTACGACACCGGCATCAGCAGGCCGCACGCCGAGATCATCGTCGCCCACGAGTTCGCGCACATGCTCAGGCAGCACCGCGGCACGGCGTCCTTCTCCACGGGGACCCTGGGCGGTCTGATCACCGACATCGATCCGAGCACCGTGCAGCTCGTCCTCGGCCGCACCCGCTACGACAACCCGGAAGAGTTCGAAGCCGAGATGCTCGGTTCGCTGCTGCAGGAGCACGTGAGCACGCCCCGCCGCGGCGACCAGGACACCGACCCCATAGCCCGTACGCTGCTGCGCTGACCCGGATACGAGCCCGTGAAAGACATACTGCACCCTTTGTGCCTGCTGATCGCCGGGACGGGATTCCTCTTCCTCGTGCGCGACCTCGGCAAGAGCCGCCGCGACCCCGCGCTGGTCGCCCTGGCGTTCACCTACGGCTTCTCCGCCCTCAGCTACGCCATCTCCCTCACCTGGGTGTGGGTGCGCATCGACGGCACGCTCGGCGTCACCAACATCGCCGTACCGCTCGCGCAGAGCTGCGTGGTCCTCGTCCTCGCGCTCCAGGGCACGGTGCTGGCCCACTGGTCCAAGCCGCCCGCCGAGGCCCGGCGCCGCGGCCGCCTGCTGCTCACCGCGGCCGCCGTGGTCATCGTCTGCATGGGCGTGCTGTTCGTCCTCCTCACGCCCGCGACGCAGCGGCCCACCGACTTCTCCCTCTACTACGCCCACGACCCCTTCTTCCAGACGTACCTGACGCTGTACATCGCCACCTACACCGCCGCCGAGTTCTACCTCGCCCGGTCCTGCTGGAAGTACGCCCGCACCGCCTCCAGCCCCTCGATCGCCCGCGGGCTGCGCCTGACCAGCATCGGCGCCGTCATCACCCTGGGGTACAGCGCGATCCGGATCGGCGCCGTCCTCGGCGCGGTCTTCGACTTCAGCGTCCAGCACCTCGACCCGTACGCCTGGCTGTGCGGGGACATCGGGGCCGCCCTCACCCAGGTCGGCTACTTCCTGCCCACCCTCACCCAGCGGACCGCCGCGGTGCGCGGCTGGTGCACGGCGCACCTGCGCTACCGGCGGCTGCACCACCTGTGGTCGGCCATGGACCGGGCCGATCCGGGGATCGCCCTGCGCCGCCCGGCCCGCCAGCGCGACGAGCTGCTGCGCGGCCGCAGCGCCCACTTCCCGCTGCTGCGGCGGCGCGTGGAGATCCGGGGCGGCCAGACGCTGCTGCGCCGCTACCTGGACCCCGCCGTCCGGGCCGACGCCGAGGTCCGGCACGGCGCGGCGGGCCTGACCGGCGCGGTGCTCGCCGCCGCGGTCACCGCCGACCAGATACGCGCGGCCCTCGTCCGCCACCGCGCGGGCGAACCGGTCGACGCTCCCGCCGACTACGCGGACGCCGACCTTCCGCTCGCCACCCCGGAGGACGAACTGCTGCACCTCCAGCGGGTCGCCGCCCACTTCACCCCGCCGGGACAGGGGACGCCCGCTCCCGGCGACCCGCACAGCGCCCCGTCAGGAGCCCGCACGTGATCTTCCGCCGCACCCTGCTCGTCGCGTCGACCGTCGTCGCCGCGGCGGCCGCCATGACCTCCTCCGCCGACGCCCGGCCGCGCGCCACCGGCACGCCCGCGCGCACACCGCTGCACCTGGCGCCCGCCCATGAGCAGCTCGCCGCGCTGCGCCGGGGCGAGATCACCAGCCGTGCGCTGCTCCAGCGGTACCTGGACCACCACGACGCGGTGAACCCCGGGCTCACGGCGGTGGCCACCCTGGACGTCGACGCCGCCCGGGACGCCTCGGACCGGGCCGACCGGCACCTCGCGCGGACCGGGAAGCCCCTCGGCGCCCTGCACGGCCTGCCCATGACGGTGAAGGACGCCCTGGAGACGCGGGGCCTGCGCACGACGTGCGGTTCGCCCGACCTCGCCGACCACGTGCCCGCCCGGGACGCCGACGCGGTGGCGCTGCTGCGGGCCGCGGGGGCCGTCGTCTTCGGCAAGACCAACGTGCCGGTGATGTGCCAGGACATCCAGACCTCCAACCCCCTCTTCGGGACCACGAGGAACCCCTTCGCCGCCGACCGTACGGCGGGGGGCTCCTCCGGCGGCCCGGCCGCGGCGGTGGCCGCCGGGCTCAGCGCCGTCGAGGTCGGCTCCGACCTGGCCGGTTCGCTGCGGCTGCCCGCCGCCTACTGCGGGGTCTACGCCCTGCGCACCTCCCGCGGCGCCCAACCGATCGTGCCGACCCGCGGCCACATCCCGCGTCCTCCCGACTGGGCCACCAGCAGCGACATGCTCGCCCTGGGGCCGGTCGCCCGTACGCCGGAGGACCTCGAACTGCTGCTGGACGTGCTCGCCGCCCCGGCCCCGGCCGACGGAGCCGCCTGGAGGATCGACCTCCCCGCCGCGCGCAGGACCCGCCTCGGCCAGTACCGCGTCGGCGTCTGGGCCGATGACGCGTACTGCCGCGTGGACGCCGACACCCGCGCGCTCCTGGGCCGGGTCACCGATCTCGTGCGCCGGGCCGGCGCGCAGGTCGACGAAGCGGACCGGCCGGTGGACTTCGCCGAGAGCGACCTGCTGTTCCAGCGGCTGCTGTACGCGACCTCGGCCGCCAGTGCGACGGACGCGGCCTACGCCGCCGAGGTCGCGGCGGCGGAGAAGGTCCCGGCCGATGATCCCGGTGCCCTCTACCTGCGCGCGCGGACCATGCGGCACCGGGACTGGTGCGTGGCCGACGAGGCCCGCCAGCGGCTGCGCGCCGCGTGGGCCGGGTACTTCGCCCGGCACGACGTCCTGATCACCCCGGCCGCTCCGACGGCCGCCGTCCCCGACCAGACCTCCGTTCCCGTGCCGGGGCGGTTCATCACGGTCGACGGCGTGCGGCGGCCGTACTTCGACCAGACGAGCTGGGTCAACCTGGCCGGGCCGGTCGGCCTGCCCGCGCTCGTCCTGCCCGCGGGCACGACCGCGGCCGGACTGCCCCTGGCCGTGCAGGTCATCGGGCCGTACCTGGCGGACCGGACGGTGATCTCGGTGGCGAAGCTGCTCGCGCGGGTCCTGCCCGCACCGCCCCAGGCCCCGGCGCTGCGCGTCTGAAGGGCCCCCAGAACCGGGGCCGTCTCGCCTGACACGGGGGTGCAGACGGGGCGGCCCCGCACTACGCACGTGATCGACGAACAGGGGGAAGCACATGCGCAGGAGCATGTCCGCGGCCGGGGCCGCGGTCGTCGCGGCCGGGCTGATCGCGGTGGCGGGACCGGCCGCCGCGTCCGGAGCGGGTGCGACGGCGGGCGCCGTCTGCAAGCCCGCCGTCAAGGCGCTGGAGGAACTGGGCACCACCGGTCGGACCCGGCCCCACGCGCTGGGCACCTCGGACCGGACGGTGGGCACCTCGAACGACGTGCCCGCCTTCTGGGAGGGCACGCGCGTCTTCCGGGTGCCGCTGCCGACCGGCTGGGCGAAGGGCAGCGTCCGCGCGATCAACGCCAAGGGCCTCATGGTCGGCGTCCTCGACCGGGCGAACGACCAGGAGCACGTGCTGTTCAGCTACCGCAAGGGGGACCGGCAGGTGACCCTGCTGACCGCTCCCGCGCGGGGCCTGTACGCCGGGATCGGCGTCAACGACGCGGGGCGGGTGGCCGGCTTCGACGGCCTGACCGCCCGGGAGTGGCAGGACGGCCGGCTGGTCCGCGAGCTCCCGGTGCCGCCGGGCGCCCAGCCGTCCACCAAGATCCAGCAGGTCACCGGGATCAACAGGCGCGGCGACGTGCTCGGCCTGGCCGACGCGTACTACAGCGACGACAACGGCAACGAGATCTGGGAGACCTACCCGGTCGTCTGGCCCGCGGGCGGCGGCCCGGCCAAGGCCCTCGCGACGAGCGGCGTGCCGTACATCGGCCGCTCCAACACGCTCGCGGGCATCGACGACCGCGGTGTGGTCGCGGCCACCGACGTGGAGGGCTACCACGGCGGGTCCCACGAGCGGGGCTTCGTCTGGAAGGCGCCCTACACCGCCGCGCCGACCGCGCTGGCGAAGCTCCCGGGGCGCGACGAGCTGGAGGTGACGGGGATCAGCCCCACGACCGACAGGCTGGTGGGGACGGCCCGGACGTACCTCGAGGGCGGCCAGCCGCGGCCCGCGGTGGCGACCTTCCAGGCGGGTGCCGGACCGGTGCGGGCGCTCCCGGTGCCCCGCCGGGACATCGACGAGGGCGCCGCCTTCGCCGTGTCCGACGACGACCGGGTCGCCGGCACCGTCTCCGGCAAGCCGGTGGTGTGGACCTGCGCGAGCAAGCAGGCCTACGCGCCCTAGGTCGTCTCTTTCGGACCTTGAGACGTCGCGGGCCCGGCAAGATCCGAAAGGGACGCCCTAGCCGCCGCAGGTCGCGACGCCGCAGGAGGAGCCGCCGCCGCGGTCCATGGGTTCCTTCGGCGGGCGGGTGAGCAGGCCGCTCTCCTCGGTGAACCTCGGCAGCTGCTCGCGCAGCACCGGGGCTCCGAACAGGGCGACGTTCAACAGGAGTTCGGCGGGCGCGCGGACGGTCGCCCGCCGGACTCCGATCCGCTCGCCGCGCAGTCGGGCCAGCAGCGCCGCGCCCTTGCGGGTGCGGCGGGGCAGGGCGCCCAGCACCAGGGCGCACCCGCCCGCGAGGAGGGCGAGCAGGCGCCACGGCGCGTCCGCCCCCTCGACCGCCGCCCCGACGACCGCCGCGCACAGGGCGGGCAGCAGCACGACCCGTACGGCGACCACCCGGCGGCGGGTCAGGAGCAGTCCGGTCCGTTCCGCCTCCCGGGCCTCCGGCGCGACCGCCCGGCCCACCCGCTCGATGCCCCACAGCCGCCGCGGGTGCATGTGCCCGAACAGCACGTTGTACTGGGCCCGGGCGAGCCCGGAGCCGCCCCGGGGCGCCGCGGTGTCGACGCGCCGGACCGCCCCCGGCCACGTCGCCTCCACCGCGCCCGCCAGGTGCAGCTCCACCAGTGCCGTCCGCATCGCCGCCCGGCGGCCCCCGCGCAGCAGGGCGATCTCGACCGGCGTCAACGGCCGCCGCCGTGCCGGTTCGGGCGCGGGCCGCGCGCCGAACCCGAACCGCATCAGGGCGGCGGCCGCCACGAGCGACCAGGCCGCGCCCACGGACACTTCGGCAATCATGGCCTGCGACCAACTCCCCCACGGCTGGGCCCACATGGCCCCGCCCTGGCGCCGAGGCTACTCCGGGGGCGCGGGCGCCGCACCGCCGGCCGGGTCGAGGAGCCGGGGGCCGTTGTTGCGGACGCTGTTGACCTCGGTGGACACCGCGCGCACCGCGAGGCGCCCGTCGGCCGGGGTGTGCAGCAGGGCGCGCAGTTCGTGGGTGTCGTGCCGGGTGGGGTCGAGCCAGGCGCCGTAGTCGTCCCGGTGCAGGGCGAGCGGCATGCGCGGGTGCACGCGGCCCGCCGCGTCGGTGGCCTCGGTGGTGATGATCGTGCAGGTGGTGAGCCACGCGGTCGGATCGTCGGCGTCCAGGACGGCCGGATCGCGCCAGAACTCGTACAGTCCCGCCATCGCCATCGGCGCGCCGTCCTCGGGCGCGATGAAGTACGGCTGTTTGTAGGCCTTCGCCCGGTCCGTGGCGGGGACGGCCTCCCACTCGTAGAAGCCGTCGGCGGGCAGCAGGCACCGGCGTTTCGTGAACGCCCTGCGGTAGGCGGGCTTCTCGTGGACGGTCTCCACCCTCGCGTTGATCATCCGGGAGCCGACCCCGGGGTCCTTCGCCCACGAGGGCACCAGGCCCCAGCGCACCGGCCGCAGCCGCCGCTCCACCGCGCCGCCGTCGCGGTCCGCGCGTTCGAGCACGGCCCACACGGGGTCGGTGGGCGCCACGTTCCAGCTCGCGGCGAGCGCCTCGCCGGGATCCCAGTGGGCATCGAAGAGCCCGGCGAGGTCGGCCGGGGCGCGGGTCGAGGCATAGCGGCCACACATGGTGTCCACTGTGCCATCCCGACACCCCGGCCGCCCGCGCCGTCAGGGCCGGGTCGGCGTGGAGCCGGGGGCGGCGGGCCGGGAGGAGTTCCGCAGGATCGCCAGCACCTCGTCGGCGATGGCCGTCTCGTTCTGCTCGAAGGCGGCGTCGCTCAGCCGGGCCGGGTCCGCGGGCAGCCCGGTCAGGACGGGGGTGTGCAGGTGGCCGCCGGGGAGCCGGGGGTTCAGTTCCGTACGGAGCCGATTGGAGCGGTAGGCGACCTCGTTGGAGAGGTAGCCGCCGCCACCACCCGCGACGGCGCGGGAGCCGGGGGTGGGTCCGTCCTCGCGGTCCACGGGCCGCTGCTGCCCGGCGGGTATCTCGGTGACGGCGGTGTTCAGCCGGACCGGGAAGGGGCTCTGGACGGCGGTCATGGCGTCGGTGGGCAGGGTGGTGCGCAGGAACTCCGCCCCCGGGCCCATGCCGGGCGCGGTGACGGGGTGGTCGTAGGTGCCTCCCGACAGGGCTGCCGCGTTGTCCGGGTAGGGGTCCGCCGACCGGGCGCGACCGGCCCAGGCCTCCAGGGTGAAGATCCCGGGATAGCCCTGGCTGATGCTGGTGATCATGTCGGCGCCCCGGGGCCCGGCCGCGAGGCGGGGGCCGTACGCGCGCTCCACGATCCCGGCGTCGAAGTCGGCGTAGCGCACGGGCAGGACGACGGCCCGGATCTCCACGGGTGTTCCGTCGGCGAGCGTGAGGCGGCGGCCGTTGAGCCGCAGGACCGCGGAGCCGGAGGGGTTGGCGCGGCGCGGTTCGGCGTCCAGGCCGAAGGGGTCGAATCCGCTGACGAACAGGCGCCTGACCCCCGGGGTGCCCCGGAAGTCGTTGGCGGACAGCCCTCGGGAGGCGTCCTCGAACCGGGTCCGCAGGGCGGCCCGGTCGACCGGGAACCCGGGCTTCCAGTCGGCCAGTTGGACGGTCATCCGCAGCCGGGTCCAGTACAGCGGGCGATCGTCCCCGGCGGGCAGGTCCCCGCCGGGGCGCCGCCCCTGGGCCCGGTTCACGGAGGCCTGCCACAGCGCCTCGCCCCAGGCGTCGAGGAGCCGGCCGGCCTCGGCGGCGTCGCGCGCGCCGCAGAGCGCGGCCGGGAAGCGGCGTACGAAGTCACCGAGGGCGGCGCGCTCGGTGAAGGCGGCGGTCCGCGGGTCGGCGAGCCGGGCCTGTTCCGGGTCGACGGTGGCGGCGGGGGCCGCGGCGGCGGAGGCGGAGGAGCCGCAGCCGGACGGGGCCGCGGCGTGCGCGACGGCGGGCGGGAGGAGCGCGGTCACGCCCAGCAGGGCGGCGGCGAGGGCCGTACTACGTAAGATCATCATGCCATGTGACATTACATAGCAGGGTGGTGGCGGGGTCAGTCGAATTCGGGGCAACCGCGCGACGCGCACGCAGGGCCCCCGCCCGAAGGCGGGGGCCCTGCCCGTTCCCGAGGTTCCCGACGGGAAGGTCGGCCGGCTAGCCGGCCGTCAGCACCTGCTCGCGCACCGTCGCCGGTACGGGGGCGTACCCCGTCGGCCGGGAGGTGAAGGTCCCCCGACCCTGGGTCCGGCTGCGCAGGCGCGACGCGTAGCCGAAGAGTTCGGCCAGCGGCACGGCCGCCGTGACGGTCGTGGTCCCGGCCCGGGTGACCGAGCCGCTGACCCGGCCGCGCCGGGCCGCCAGGTCACCGAGCACGCCACCGACCGCGTCCTCGGCCACGCTGACGACGACCTCCACCACCGGTTCCAGCAGCTCCATCTCGGCCGCGCGCAGCGCCTCGCGCAGGGCGAACCGCCCCGCCGCCCGGAACGCCATCTCCGAGGAGTCCTTGGAGTGCGTGGCCCCGTCGGTCAGCGTGACCCGCAGCCCGGTCACCGGATGGCCGCCGAGGGGACCCTCGACGAGCGCGTCCCGGCACCCGGCCTCGACCGCGCGGACGTACTCCTGCGGCACCCGGCCGCCGACGACCGACGAGCGGAAGACGAGTCCGCCGTCGCCGCGGCCCGCTCCGTCCGCGGCCCCGGCGTCCGGACCCTCGACCTCCAGGGGCTCGACGTCGATCACCACGTGGGCGAACTGACCGGCCCCGCCGTCCTGCTTGACGTGCCGGTAGACCAGCCCGGACACCCCGCGCGCCACCGTCTCCCGGTAGGCCACGCGGGGCCTGCCGACGTCGACGAGCAGGTTGTGGCCGCGCCGCAGCTTCTCCACCGCGACCTCCAGGTGCAGCTCTCCGAGACCCGACAACACGGTCTGGCCGGTCTCCCGGTCCGTCCGCACGACCAGCGAGGGGTCCTCCTCGACCAGGCGGGCCAGCGCCGTGGACAGCCGTCCGGTGTCCGTGGCGCCGCGCGCCTCGACGGCCACGGACACCACGGGCGCCGCGACCGTGGGGGGTTCCAGGACCAGAGGTGCGCCCGGCGCGCACAGGGTGGCACCGGCGCGGGTGGACTTGAGCCCGACCACGGCGACGATGTCCCCGGCCACGGCCCGGTCCACCTCGGCGTGCCGGTCGGCCTGCACCCGCAGGATCCGGCCGATGCGTTCGGTGCGGCCCGCCGTCGTGTCCAGCACGGTGTCCCCCTTCCTCATCGTTCCCGAGTAGACGCGCAGGCAGGTCAGCCGCCCGGTCGCCGTCGCGTTCACCTTGAAGGCCAGCGCGGCGAACGGCGCCGAGGGATCGGCGGCGCGTTCCTGCTCCGCACCGTCGAGCGTGCCCCGGACCGGCGGTACGTCCGTCGGTGCGGGCAGGTAGGCCACCACGGCGTCGAGCAGCGGCTCGACGGCCCGGTCGCGGTACGCCGATCCGCACAGCACGACCACGCCCTCGCCCGCGTGGGTCAGCTCGCGCAGGGCGGTGACCAGGGTGGCCGCGCCGAGCGCCGCCGTGGCGCAGTACTCCTCCAGGGCAACCGGGTGCAGCTCCGCCACCCGCTCCTCCAGCAGGCGTCGTCGGCGCAGCGCCTCCTCGCGCAGTTCCTCGGGCACGGCGAGCACCTCGAAGGTCTGCGGACCGCTGCCGGTGGCGGCGGCGCTCCAGACCAGCGCGCGCATCCGGACGAGGTCGACGACGCCGGTGAAGCCGTCCTCCCGCCCGATGGGCAGCTGGACCACCAGCGGGACGACGTGGAGCCGCTCGCGCAGCGAGGCGACGGCCGCGTCGAGGTCGGCGCCGACGCGGTCCATCTTGTTGACGAAGGCGATGCGCGGCACCCGGTGGCGGTCGGCCTGGCGCCAGACGGTCTCGCTCTGCGGTTCCACGCCCGCGACGGCGTCGAAGACCGCGACGGCGCCGTCGAGCACGCGCAGGGACCGCTCCACCTCGTCGGAGAAGTCGACGTGCCCCGGTGTGTCGATCAGGTTGATCCGGTGGTCGTCCCAGGTGCAGCTGACCGCCGCCGCGAAGATGGTGATCCCCCGGTCGCGTTCCTGCGGGTCGAAGTCGGTGACGGTGGTGCCGTCGTGGACCTCGCCGCGTTTGTGGGTGGCGCCGGTGGCGTAGAGGACCCGTTCCGTGAGGGTGGTCTTCCCCGCGTCGACGTGCGCCAGGATGCCGAGGTTGCGGATCGCGGCGGCGGTGGTCGCGGTCGTCGTCGTGGTCGTGGTGGTGGTGGGTTCGGTGCGCATGGCCCGAGGCCTTTCCGAGGTGTGCGGCAAGAGGGCTGCGCGATGGCGGGCGAAGCCGCGGCGGCGGCCCGCGGGCACGCCGCGGGGCCGGATCACCGGTCGGAGGGGAGGAAACCTTCACCCGTCGCCCGGACTTCCGGTGACGGCCGCGCAGCCGTCACCGGGAAACCGAGGACACCAAGATCACGTCGTACCGCGACCGGGGAACGAGGACGGTGGTGTGCTCACACACGGCCCTGCTCCCCTCGTTCGGTGGATCGACGACATGCGCAGCGCGACCTCGTGGCGGCACGCAGTAGCGAGTGTAGGGAGCCCGTACGGGCACGGCACCGGGTTTTTCCGGCCCGTCCGCACGACCGGACCGCGTGGGAAACGCCGTCGGTCGTACCCCGGGCGCCCGGCAGTGCTACAAAGGGTTGGTGACCCATCCTTGCAACCCGTACCGGGGACGTCGGTGCGGTCACTGAGCCGGAACCGCCCGCGCAGCGTCGCCCGACAGGTATTCATCCTCCAGGTGGCGATCGTGGTGCTGCTCGCGGCGGGTGCGGTGCTGGCCCTGCTGCTCCAGTCCCGGCACGACGTCGACCGCGAGGCCCGCAACCGGTCGGTGGCGGTCGCCCAGACCTTCGCCCACTCCCCCGGCCTGCTCGACGCGCTGCGCGCTCCCGACCCGTCGAAGATCCTCCAGCCGCTCACCGAGGTCGCCCGGAGGGACGCGGGGGTGGACTTCATCGTCGTGATGGACACCCACGGGATCCGCTACACCCACCCGCTGCCCGACCGGATCGGCAAGCGGTTCGTCGGCACGATCGAGCCCTCCCTGGCGGGCCGGGTGCAGACCGAGAGCGTCCGGGGTCCCCTGGGCAAGGAGATCCAGGCCGTGGTGCCGGTCTTCGCCGAGGGCGACAGCGGGCCGGTCGTGGCCCTGGTCTCCGCCGGGCTCACGGTGAACAACGTCACCGGGGTCTTCGACCGGCAGCTCCCCGTCATCCTCGGGGCCAGCGCGGCCGGCCTCGGCCTGGCCACGGCCGGTGCGGCGCTGATCAGCAGGCGGCTGCGCCGGCAGACGCACGGGCTCGGGCCGCTCGAGATGACGCGGATGTACGAGCACCACGACGCGGTGCTCCACGCCGTCCGCGAGGGCGTGCTGATCACCGACGGCACGGGACGGCTCCTGCTGGCCAACGACGAGGCGAAACGGCTGTTGCGCCTGCCCTCCGACGCCGAGGGACAGCTCGTCGGAGAGCTGCCGCTGGACGGGCACGTGGCAGACCTGCTGCTGTCCGGCCGGGTCGCCACCGACGAGGTGCACGAGGCCGGGGAGCGCCTGCTGGTGATCAACCAGCGGCCGACGCGGCCCGGCGGCGGGCCCGAGGGCGCGGCGGTCACCATCCGGGACTCGACCGAGATGCGCGTGCTGAGCACCCGTGCGGAGGCGGTCCGGCGGCGGCTGAAGCTGCTCTACGACGCCGGGGTGGGCGTCGGTACGACCCTGGACGTGGAACGGACGGCCCAGGAGCTGGCCGACGTCTCGGTACCGCGCTTCGCCGACTTCGCGACCGTGGAGCTGGCGGAGGCGGTCCTGCACGGCGACGAGCCCACCAACGCGGCTCCGGACCTGCGCCGCACCGGGTTCAGCGGGATCCGGGACGACGTGCCGCTCTACCCGCGCGGACGGCTGATCGTCTTCGCCCCCTCCACCCCGCAGGCACGGGCCCTGGACACCGGGCGCGCCGAGCTCATCCCCCGGCTCGCCGACGCGGCGGGCTGGTACGCGCAGGAGCCGGCGCGGGCCCAGTCCATCCTCGACTACGGGGTGCACTCGCTCATCACGGCGCCGCTCAAGGCCGGGGGCGTGGTCCTCGGCCTGGTCAACTTCTGGCGCTCCGACAAGCCCGAGCCCTTCGACGAGGAGGACCTCTCGCTCGCCGAGGAGCTCGTGGCCCGGGCGGGGATCACCGTCGACAACGCGCGGCGCTACACCCGGGAGCACGCCCTGGCGGTCACCCTCCAGCGCAGCCTGCTGCCGCGCGAGCTGCCCGAGCAGAGCGCGGTGGAGGTGGCCCACTTCTACCTGCCCGCCCAGTCGGGGGTGGGCGGCGACTGGTTCGACGTGATCCCGCTGCCCGGCAGCCGGGTCGCGCTGGTGGTGGGCGACGTCGTCGGCCACGGACTGCACGCGGCGGCGGCCATGGGGCGGCTGCGCACCGCCGTGCTCAACTTCTCCTCCCTGGACCTTCCCCCCGACGAGCTGCTGTCCCGGCTGGACGACCTCGTGCAGTACATCGGCCAGGGCGGCGAGGGCGGGGCCGACACCGGCCTGCTGGGCGCGACCTGCCTGTACGCCGTGTACGACGCGGTGAACCAGAGGTGCACGGTGGCGCGGGCGGGGCACATGCCCCCGGTGCTGGTGCGGCCGGACGGCGCCGTGGAGATCCCGGAGCTGCCCGCGGGGGCGCCGCTGGGACTGGGCGGTTTCCCCTTCGAGGCCACGGAACTCCAGCTGGGCGAGGGCACCCAGCTGGTGCTGTACACCGACGGCCTGATCGAGGACCGCACCCGTGACATCGACGAGGGGCTCGACCTGCTGCGGACCGCCCTGGCCCACACCGATCCGCAGTCGAAGCCGCAGGACACCTGCCGGACGGTCCTCGCGGCGCTGCTGCCCGCGCGGCCCCGGGACGACGTGGCCCTGCTGGTCGCCCGTACGTCGGCCCTGGACCTGGACCGCATCGCCGAGTGGGAGGTGCCGTTCCACGCGAGCGCCGTGGCGTCGATGCGGGCCCGCGCGGTGGCGAAGCTGGCGGACTGGGGCCTGTCGGAGCTCTCCTTCGCCACGGAACTGGTGCTGAGCGAGCTGATCACCAACGCCATCCGGCACGGCGCGGAACCGGTCCGCGTGCGGCTCCTCTTCGACCGCGTGCTGACCTGCGAGGTCTTCGACGCCAGCAGCAGCTCGCCCCGGCTCCACTACGCCACCACCACGGACGAGGGCGGTCGTGGACTGTTCCTCGTCGCCCAGCTCAGCCGCCGCTGGGGTGCCCGGTACACGCCCGAGGGCAAGGTCATCTGGTCGGAGCAGCCGCTGCCGGGTCCCCCGCAGGACGACTGAGGCCGGGTGCGGACCGAGGGTTCCCGGTCCGCACCCGGCCACGGGCCGGGGCCCGTTCGCATGCGCCACCGGGACGCATTCGGTAATTCAATGCTGGATTACCGAAGGGGCGTCATTGGGGCTTGAAGGAACGGATCTGATAACTGCCCTGGAGATTCCCGCTGCCGCCGGAGGGCGTCGAACCGACGCGGTTGTTGTAATTGGTTCCGGTGTAGTACTGCTTTCGCTGGCCCGTGCTGTTGGCGACGGACCGGACGTTCTGGCCGTTGCGGATGAAGCTGCAGTCGTCGGCCGTGTTCGCGCGCTGGGCGCTCTGCCACTGGCAGCGCGTTCCGGTGCCGTCCCAGCCGCTGTAGATGCAGAACCAGCCGGTGGAACAGTTGTAGGCGCTCGGGCCGGGCGGAGCGGCCGGGGCCGCGAAGGCGACGGGGGCCGTGCCGAGGGCGGCGACCAGGGCCAGGGAAGCCATGACGAGGGGACGGGCGATGCGCATGATGGAATCGATCCCTCTTCCATTTCGAAGCGAATGTTCCGTGGATCGTTCGCATCATGGAGGCGTCCGCGGCGCGCGCCCAGTGCCCCTTTCGTGAAAACGACGCATTCGCGCCGCGCCCGGATCCGGTGGAATATCCCCGGACCTGCCGCGCAGGCGCGTCCGGGGAGGTGCGTTCCGTCCGAAAAGCCATCCGCCATCCGGGTTCGCACCCCTGCGGGCGCGCCCCCGGTCAGCTGGGCGTGCGCCGGGGCGCTCGCCGCCCGGACAGCGCCTGGGCGATGACCTTGCGCACCACCGACGGGTGGAAGAGCGCCGCGGGCGGGGCCACCATGTTCACGACCCCGACGAAACGGGTCCACACCCGCGGGTCCCGGGCCGACACCGCGAAGAGGTGCTTGTTGTACCAGTGGGCGATCCGGGCCGGGAGCGGCCGGCCGTCGCGGTTCCACATCAGGTCGGAGTTGCTCGACAGGGTCCAGGGGGCGACCAGCAACCGGGCCACCCGCCCCTGGTACCGGCGACCGAGCCCGTCCAGTCCCCGACCCTTGACCCGCAGCTCGGTCAGCATGCCCTGGAGGAGCTCGGCCTCCATCGCGGCCACGGTGAGCCCCTGCCCGTAGACCGGGTTGAAGACGCAGACCGAGTCCCCCACGGCGAGCAGGCGCTCGGGCCAGGCCTTGCTCCGGTGGAAGAGGTTCCACTGGTTGTTGACGTTGACGTAGCGGTGGAGGCTCTCCGGACGCTCCCGCTGTTCGAGCTGGCCCGCGAGGTGGGGATTGTCCAGGCTCCGGGCGAAGCCGAGGTAGCCGTCGTCGTCGGTGGGCGGTGCCTCGTCCCCGAATCCGAACAGGGAGCACATCCAACGGTTGTTCTCGACGGCCAGGATGACGCCGCCGCGGGAGACCCGGGGCGCGAACGTCATCTGGTAGGCGACGTCGAAGTCCGGCGGGTTCTTCTCGGGCCGGTCGAAACTCATCGAGGTGTACGTGATCTTCGCCTTGACCACGCGCTTGTCGGGCACGGGCACGCCCAGGTCGGCGAGGCGGCGGTCCAGTCCGCCGGCCCGCCCCGAGGCATCGACGACCAGGTCGGCCGCCAGCTCGACGCTCTCCCCCGCACCGTCCGCACCGACCACCCGGTAGGCGACGCCGCCGACGCCGCCGGACCGGCCCGCGACCAGGGCCTCGCAGTGGGCCGAGGGCACCAGCCGCACCCCGGGCAGTGCCATCACCCGCCGCCGTAGCCTGCGTTCGAGCTCGTCGCGGGTGAAGGACTGGACCCGGACCCCCGTCCGGCAGCGCGGCGCGAGCCCGGCGGGCAGCAGGAAGTCGATCCGCTCCCCGTAGTCGAAGACGGGCGCGCCCCGCTCCTCCATCTCGGCGCGCAGGCCCGGGAAGAGCGCCTCCATGACCTGCGATCCCTTGGCCAGTACGGCGTGGGCGTGGTAGCCCTGCGGCACGTGCGGATGGGTGCCGGTGTCCTCGTCGACCGCGTCCCGCTCCAGGATCACCACCTCGCGGAAGTGGTCCGCCAGGACGCGGGCCGTGACCAGCCCCGCGTGCCCGCCGCCGACCACCACGGCCGTGCCCCACCGATCGCCCCGCGTGCGCATGCGTTTCCCCATGATCCCCTCCTTCTCCGACGACTTGTTACCCGACGACTACACCGGGTAACCCGCACGGGAGGGGGCGCGAGAGGGGGGCGCGGGCGCTCGGCGCGCGCTACTCCTTCGTCACGCGCCGCTGGTGCACGCGCAGCTGCAGGGTGGCCAGTTCGAGCAGCGGGACGGGGACGGACAGGGCGCGGGCGCGCGCGATCAGGTCGCCGAAGACGTGCTCGACCTCGGTGGGGCGACCGCTCCGCAGGTCCCGGTAGATCGAGGGGGTGAGGGGGGAGCCCGCGGTGGTCACCGTCGCGGCCGTCGCGGCGCGTTCGGCCTCGGGGACGGGGTACCCGGCGGCGGCCGAGACCGCGGCGGCCTCCGCGAGGACCGCACGGCCCAGTTCCGCGCCCCCGGGGACGGCGCTGACCTCGCCGACGGAGCCCCGCATCAGGCAGGTGACGGCGGCGAGGGTGGTGATGAAGACCCACTTGTGCCACATGGCGGCGACGATGTCCTCGACGTCGGGGCTGGTGATCCCGGCGCCGTTCAGCGCCTCGCGGATCTCCCGGACGCGGGCTGAGGGGGCGGCGGACGCGGGGTCGGTCTCCCCGACGAGCAGGGCCCGGGGCGGGGCCATGCGGAGGATGTCGCCGTCGTCGTCGAGGGTGGTGACGACCTTGGCCACGCCGCCCAGTACGGACCGCTCCCCGAACCGCGCGCCGAGGGCGTCGAGGTGGGCCATGCCGTTGAGCAGCGGGACGATGGTCGTGCCGGGGCCGACGGCCGGGGCGAGGTCGTGCGCCGCCGCTTCGAGCGCCGTCGACTTCACCGAGAGCAGGACCAGGTCGTAGCCGCCCGAGAGCGTGTCGGCCGTGGCGAGCCGGGGTTCGAGGACGAACTCCTCGCCCTGTCCGCTCACCCGCAGCCCGCGCGCGCCCAGCGCCGCGGCGCGGCCGGGGCGCACGAGGAAGGTGACGTCCTGCCCGGCCCGGGCGAGGAGGGCGCCGAAGTAGCCGCCCGCGGCGCCCGCGCCGACTGTCAGGATTCTCATCTGGAAGGTCCTTTCGTGAGGGGCAGCGGCCGCAGCAGGCGGTGCGGCCGGTGGAGGGCGGCGGTGACCGGGTCGTCGTCCGGGGACGGCGGCGCCAGCCCCGGGCCGGGCACCAGCACCAGGTCCGCCGCCCCGACGGAGGCTCCGCACCCGGTGCACCGGCCGTCGGGGGCGACGTGCGCGTCGTCGTCGGCGTGCCGGAAGGCGCGGCGGGGGCCGCCGGGCGCGGGGTGGTGTTCCTCGCCCCACAGCGTGAGGGCGCGGACGGCCGGCCAGAGCCCGACGCCCTTGTCGGTGAGCACGTAGACCTCGCGCTTGCCGCCGTCGGGGACCCGGGCGAACACCCCGGCCCCGGTCAGGCCGGTGAGGCGGTCGGTGAGGACGGCGCGCGGGACGCCGAGGTGGGCGACGAAGTCCGCGAACCGGCGCACCCCCAGGAAGGCGTCGCGCACGATCAGCAGCGTCCAGCGCTCACCGATCACCTCCAGGGAGCGGGAGAGCGCGCAGGCCTGGCCCTGGTAGTCGCGAGGGAGCGTCATGGCGCGACCCTACCCGAAGAGTTCGGTCACCGAACCGATTTCCCGTGCCGGGATCAGGCCGTCGGCGCCGCGGGGTCCAGGTCGAGAGTGGCGACCGCGCCGCCGTCCGGAGCGTTCGCGAAGTCCAGCCGGGCGCCCAGGACTTCGGCCTGACCGGCCGCGACGGTCAAGCCCAGGCCCTGGCCGCTGCCGCGGTCGGCGGCCCCGGTGCGGAAGCGCTGCGGACCCTCGGCGAGCAGGATCGCGGGGAAGCCGGGGCCGTGGTCCCGGACGACGATCCGCGCGCCGGTGACGGTGATCTCGACGGGTTCCGCGCCGTGCCGGTGCGCGTTGGTGACGAGGTTGGCCACGATCCGTTCCACCCGCCGCGGGTCCGTCTGCACCACCCGCGCGTCCTGGACCAGGACGCGCTCGCCCTCTTGGCCGCGGCGCAGCACGTCGACGACGAACTCGCCCAGCGGCACCGCGTCGAGCCGGGCCCGCTCCGCCCCGGCGTCGAGCCGGGAGATCTCCAACAGGTCCTCGACCAGGGCGCCCAGCGTCCGCACCCGGTCCCGGACCAGCCCGGCCGCCTCGTCGTCGTCGGGGAGCAGCCCGGCGGCGGTGACCAGGCCCATCAGCGGGGTGCGCAGTTCGTGCGCGACGTCGGCGGTGAACCGCCGCTCGGCCTCCAGCTTGCGTTGCAGGGCGGCGGCCATCTCGTCCATGGCGGCCGACATCTCGGTGATCTCGTCCCGGGCCCTCCCCCGGACCCCGATCCGCGCGTCGAGGTCGCCGTCGGCGATGCGTCGGGCGACCCGGGCGCCGCCGCGCAGCCGCCGGTTCATCGGCTCGGTGGCGAGGGCCGCGAGCGGAACGACGACGGCGAGGGCGGCGAGCACGGACGTGACGATGCTGCGGTCGAGGAGTTGGAGGCCGCGCACCTCCATGCTCATGTCCGTCCGCAGCACGAGCACCCGGTCGCCGCCGACGGGCCTCGCGGCCCACAGCCAGTACCAGTTGGGGGCCTTCACGTCGTACCAGGTCGCGTAGAGGGCGCCCGGTTCCTTGCGCGCGAGCTCGCGCGCGAGCGGGGCGTCGAGCTTCCCGGGCTCCAGCACCTCGACGTCGAGCGGCGCCTTGCCGGTACGGTCGTACTCCCGCTCCGCCGCGGCCAGTCGGGTGGCGATCCGGTCGAGCCCGGCCCGCCGCCCGCGCTCGGCCGTCGCGTCGTGCACGAGCACGCCGATGACGGCGGCGACCGCGCAGCAGGCGGCGGCGGTCAGCGCGGCGACCTTCCAGCGCAGGGCTCGGGGGTTGGGGAACGCCATGGCGGCCGGCCCTCAGCCGCGGACGAGCTTGTAGCCGAAACCACGGACGGTCTCGATCCGCTCCGCGCCGATCTTCTTGCGCAGCCGCAGCACGCAGAGGTCGACGACGCGGGTGTCGCCCTCCCAGCCGTAGTCCCAGACGTCCCGCAGCAGTCTCCGGCGGTCGAGCACGGCGCCGGGGGACCCGGCGAACTCCAGCAGGAGGCGCAGCTCGGTGGGGGTGAGCGGGACGGGGCGGCCCGCCCGGTGGACGGCCATTCCGCGGGTGTCCACGGTGAGGTCGCCGAAGGTCAGTACGGCGGGCGGCGCTCCGTCGGGCGGGGCCCCGGCGTCCGCCTCCCCCGGCGACCGGCCCGGGACGAAGGTCGCGCGGCGCAGCAGGGTGCGGATGCGGGCGACCAGGACGGCGGTGTCCACGGGCTTGACGACGTAGTCGTCGGCGCCCGCCTCCAGTCCGGCGACCACGTCGAGCGCGTCACCGCGCGCGGACATCATCAGGACCGGTACGAGGCTCTCCTCGCGGATCCGGCGGCACAGCCCGATCCCGTCGAGCTGGGGCAGCATCACGTCCAGGATCAGCAGGTCGTGCCCGCCCGCCCGGAAGGCCTCCAGGCCGTCGAGCCCGTCGCCGGCGACCGCGACCCGGTAGCCGTAGCGCTCCAGGGCCAGTTGGACGGCGCGCCGGATCGTGGCGTCGTCCTCGACGAGGAGGATGCTGACGGGGTCCGGGCCCCGGGTTTCCGACATGTCATCCACCTGTCGGTATGCGGACGTCGTTCCCCGCATCGTAGTCAGGGTTCCCACTGGTCAGAGCCTCAGCGCGGCCGCGACCGGCAGGTGGTCGCTGCCGGTGGCGGGCAGGGTCCAGGAGGAGACGGGGGCGAGCCCCTTCGTCATGACCTGGTCGATGCGGACCACGGGGAAGGACGCGGGCCAGGTGAAGCCGAAGCCGTCGCCCGCCTCCCGCTGCGCCGACCGCAGGGACGAGGTCAGCCCGCGCAGGGCCGAGTCGTCGACCGAGCCGTTGAAGTCGCCGAGGACGATCACCCGGGACAGCGGTTCCGCGCGCAGCGCCTCGGCCAGCTTTCCGGCGGCTTCGTTGCGGCGCCCCGTGGTGAAGCCCGCGGTCGGGAGGACCCGCACCGAGGCGAGGTGGGCGGCGTAGACGGCGACGGGGCCCTTCGGGGTGTCCACGGTGGCGCGCAGGGCGCGCGTCCACGGCATGATGTCCACCGGCTCGACGTCGGTCAGGGGGCGTTTGCTCCACAGGCCGACGCCTTCGCGCACCTCGTGGTGCGGGTAGGCAGCCGCCAGTTCCCGCGCGTAGGTCGGCGCGGACTTCCGGGAGAGTTCCTGCAGGGCCAGCAGGTCGGCGCCGGAGGCGGCCAGGGAGCGGGCGGTGCCCGCCGGGTCGGCGTTGCCCTCGTCGACGTTGTGGCTGACGACGGTGAAGTCGCCGCCCGCGGCGCGCTTGTCGGTGAGCGCCGGGCCGTGGACGCAGGCCCAGGCGACGGCGGGGACCAGAACGGCCGCGGCGGCCGCCCGGGAGCGGCGTACGACCGCCGGAGCGAGCAGCACGGGGACGGCGAGCCCGGTCCAGGGCAGCAGGGTCTGGAGCAGGCTGCCGAGGTTGCCGAAACCGTTCGGGACCCGGTCGGGCAGGACCATCGGCAGGGTGCAGAGCAGCGCGGCGACCACGATCGCCCGGCCCCGGTCCCAGCCCCAGCCCCGGTCCCAGCCCCGGCGGGGCGGGAGGGCGCGCGGTCCGTCCGGGTCGGGGGCGCTCGGGTCGGTGCCCGTCGGGTCCGTCGGGTCCGTCGGGTCCGTCGGGTCCGTCGGGGTCGGAGCGGGCGGCTCCGTCGTGGGATCCGAGGAACTCGGTGGAGAACTCAGCACGGAAACAACCGCCTCCCGGTGTCGTGTACACCGGCCACCGGGTACCCCCACAGCCTGGTGGCGGATCCCTTCTGGCTGGTCAGGGGCGTGCTTCGGGTACCGCACGACCATGTTTCAGTCGGGTATCGGCGGCGGCGCGGGCGCACCGGAGATTGTGTCACTTACCGCCATTTGCTTATGTCTGACATTCTTGTTTGGATTTTGGCGGCGGGTCATAAGCGCGAGTTATGGACCCATAGGTCGCCACCGGCTACCGGGGACCCGTCGAGCGAGCTTGTCTCGAACCATCCGTCCCCGTTGCCTGGAGGAACGTCTCGCATGTCCCGCCCCATCCGTGTAGCGATCGTCGGCGCCGGTCCGGCCGGCATCTACGCCGCCGACGCCCTCCTGAAGTCCGACGCCGCCCAGGCCCCGGGGGTCTCCATCGACCTGTTCGAGCGGATGCCCGCCCCGTTCGGCCTGATCCGCTACGGCGTGGCGCCGGACCACCCGCGGATCAAGGGCATCGTGACCGCGCTCCACCAGGTGCTCGACAAGCCCCAGATACGCCTGTTCGGCAATGTGGACTACCCCAACGACATCGCCCTGGACGAGCTGCACCGCTTCTACGACGCCGTGGTGTTCTCCACCGGCGCCACGGCCGACCGGGCCCTGGACCTGGCCGGGTCCGACCTGGACGGCTCCTACGGCGCCGCGGACTTCGTCTCCTGGTACGACGGCCACCCGGACGTCCCGCGCACCTGGCCCCTGGAGGCCGAGAAGGTCGCCGTCCTCGGCGTGGGCAACGTGGCCCTGGACGTGGCCCGGATCCTGGCCAAGACCGCGGACGAGCTGCTGCCCACCGAGATACCGCCGAACGTGCACGCCGGGCTGGGGCTGAACAAGGCCGTCGAGGTCCACGTCTTCGGCCGCCGCGGACCCGCGCAGGCCAAGTTCAGCCCGATGGAGCTGCGCGAGCTGGACCACTCCCCCAACATCGAGGTCATCGTCAACCCCGAGGACATCGACTACGACGAGGGCTCGATCGCCACCCGCCGCGCCAACAAGCAGGCCAACATGGTCGCCTCCACGCTGGAGAACTGGGCCATCCGCGACCCCGGCACCCGCCCCCACAAGCTGTTCCTGCACTTCTTCGAGTCCCCCGAGGAGATCCTCGGCGAGGACGGGCGCGTGGTCGGGCTGCGCACCGAGCGCACCGAACTCGACGGCACCGGGAACGTCCGCGGCACCGGCCGCTTCACCGAGTGGGACGTCCAGGCCGTCTACCGGGCGATCGGCTACTACTCCGACGAGCTGCCCAAGCTGCCCTTCGACCCGCTCTCGGGCACCGTCCCGCACGAGGCGGGCCGGGTGATCGGCGCCGACGGGACCCACCAGAGCGCCGTCTACGTCACCGGCTGGATCAAGCGCGGCCCGGTCGGTCTCATCGGCCACACCAAGGGCGACGCCAACGAGACCGTCGCCTGCCTCCTCGACGACCACGCCGGGGGACGCCTGCCCGGCGCGAGCGACCCGGAGCCGGACGCCGTGACGTCCTTCCTGGGCGAGCGCGGCGTGCGCTACACCACGTGGGACGGCTGGCACCTGCTCGACGCCCACGAGCGGGCGCTGGGCGAGGCGGAGGGCCGCGAGCGCGTCAAGGTCGTCGAGCGCGACGACATGCTCCGCCACAGCGGGGCCTGACCGGGAGCGGCCGTGGACCGGCGCGCACGCGCCGGTTCACGGCCGGGCGGCGCCCGCGGTGGTGGGTGCGCGCCACAGCGTGCGGTCCCCGTACAGGAGGACCAGTTCCCCGGCGGGCCGCAGCAGCAGCCGTGCCCCCGGGTGCCGGGAGGTGCCGCTGCTCCACGCCGGGCGCCCCGCGGCGGTGCGCACGACGAGCTCGCCGTCGTGGGTGAGGACGGCGTCGCGACCGGCGCCGCCGGTGCCCGCGCTCCAGAGGCCGCGCCCCCGGCGGTCGAGGAGCACCAGGTCTCCCGAGGCGTCCAGGACCAGCCGGACGGCGCCCGCGTCGAGCACGTCCCCGGGGCGCAGCACGGCGCCGGGGTGGAGCTCGATCGCGTCGTCGAGCGCGCCGGACGCCAGCGCGCGCAGGACGGGGATCGCGGGGCTGAAGGCGTACACGGCGCCCTCGGTCCGCACGAACCGGCCGAAGTAGAGCGCCGTCGCACGGCTGCCGGTGGCCGAGGGGGTTTCGAAGGCGAGCGGCGCGTCCGGGCCGAGCACGGGATCGGTGCCGGTCCGGGGGTGCCTGCCGGGCGGGAAGTCCGCTTCGTTCAGCCAGCGCCGGGCCACGAACTCAAACTGCTGGACCAGGTCGGCCTGGTGGCTGACGAAGAGCAGCCCGCGCGGGGTGTCCGGGCCGTGGCCGGAGCCCCCCTCCCGGCGGTGCGCGGGTCCGTAGGGGATGCCCCGTCGGATCATCCGGTGGCCGTCCAGCTCCGCGTCGGCCAGCGGCGGCCGGCCCGGGGTCAGGACGAGGCCGCCGCGCGGGTTCGCCTTGCGGATGTGCGCGAACAGGGGCATCCGCCAGCCGTGCGGGTCGGCCCCGAAGTCGAGGGCCGCGTCGGGGTCCTCGTCCGGTCCGGGCGGTCGTTCGGCCGCCGGGCAGAGCGCGACCGGCATGCCGCCCGGCCACCGGCCCACCAGTCGGGCCGCCAGCCAGGTCGGGGTGGCGTCGGCGGGCGCCGCACCGGAGCGCTTCAACTCCGCCAGGCGCAGGCCGACCTGGGTCCACCAGGCCGGTACGTCCTGGGCCAGGCGGCGGACCACCTGGAAGGAGCCGCCGGTGGCCCAGGCGGGCAGCCCGGCGGGACGCTGACCGACCCGCTCGGGCCCGACCACGAACTCGCCCGCCGGGAGCATCCGGGTGCCCGGCCTGCCGAGGGCCGTGGTGGCGGTGGCCGGGTCGGCCGGGTCGAAGCCGCGCACCCCGGGCTGGCTGACGCAGTCGAGGAAGCCGAAGTGCTCGTGCCCGCGCAGCTCTCCGGGCAGGGTGGCGCCGTCCTGCCGGAAGAGGACCAGGGCGTCGGCCCGTAGGGCCGCGTCCCGGTGCCGCGCGATCGCGGCGGCCAGCCGCTCGGGGTCGTCGGCGGCGAGGGTGAGCACCGCGTGCACCGCCTGCTCGGGCTCCTCGGCGCCGAAGAGCCACGACCGCGGTGCGCTGGGGCCGGTGTCCCCGAGGGCGGGGGCGCGCACCGCGGCGCCCTGGGCGAACGCTTCGGCGCAGCTGCCCGGCGGGGTGGCGGGGAACGGTTCCCTGCCCGCGAGCAGGCGCAGGCCGGGGTGGGTGAGGGCGAGCCCGGTCCACAGGGCCGACAGGGACACCGGGTCGCTGCCGCCGCCGCCCCGGCGGGCCGCGCTGAACGCCGCGTTGAAGCGGGCCACTTCCGCGGTCGTGGAGATCTGCGGCACCAGCGCGGCGAGCCAGCGCCGGGCCCGGGAGACCTCCCGGAAGTGCAGGAGGAGCAGGCAGACGTGGTCCTTGCGGAATCCGGCGAGGACGTCGCCCTGGATGCGCTCGTCCGCGCGCAGCGGCAGGTCCGGGTCGGGCGCCGGGGCGTCCGGCGCGGCGGACGCCGCCCGCGCGGGCCCGGCCC